>NZ_MKXT01000012.1:0-52526 GCF_001913985.1 Corynebacterium sp. S5S1 | reverse complement strand
GGCTGCGTTTTCCCTCCGGATAAGTGAAATAATCCTAATATCAGCAGGCCAGACGGGCTAAACATATAACTTCACCAACACATCCTGTCGTTTAGGCCATGCATGGACCAGATTCGCGGTTATGGATCCTGCGGACTACTCCCCCACCCCGCCGCCTCATGCAGCGCGCATGCCAAAAGGAATGGCCGCACACTCCATTGGAGCTGTGCGGCCGAATGCTGCATGTCGGTTAGTTGTTTCCTAAGTAGCTCATCACTGCGGCGATAGGGGCTTCGGTGCCGGTGCGCAGAGCGGGCTGGAGCAGCGGGGCGAAGTGCGGGCTGTGGTTAGGGACATCCTTTTCTTCTTCTCGGCCTGAAAATACCCAGAAGCAGTAGGGAACGCCGAAGGCGCGGGCAATGGTGGAAAAATCCTCCGAGGCGGTGAAGGGCTCAGCGTCGAGAACACGGTCGGGGCCGAAGTGGGACGTGAAGGCTTCCTTAAGGCGTGCCGTGATGGCCGCATCGTTGCTGGTAAGCGGATAGGAATCGTGGTAGGTGAACTCAGCGGGGTGCGGACTGCCGGCGGCCTGACACTCGGCAGTGACGATGCGCTCGATGGCGCCGGTGATTTTATCGCGCACCTGCTCGCTATAGGCGCGCACATTGATCTTCAGGTTGGCTTCGAAGGGGATAATATTGGCCTTCGAGCCGGCGTTGATAGCGCCGACGGTCAGCACGCCGAACTCGGAGGGGTTGAGTTCGCGGGAGATGACCGTCTGTAAGCGCATGACAATCGAGCTGGCCAGTACAACGGGATCGACGCTGAGGTGCGGCATGGAGCCGTGCGAACCCTGACCATAAACCTTGACGTCCATGCTGACCGCGGTGGACATGAATGGGCCGGAGGCCAGCGCCACCGTACCGGCGGGAAAGTTGCTGGCAAAGACGTGTTGCCCCAGTACCACGTCCGGCGTGGCGACCTTGTCCACAAGTCCGTCATCCACCATGGACTGGGCACCGGCGGCAATCTCCTCGCCCGGTTGGAAAATGAGCTGTAGGGTGCCAGACCACTGGTCGGTGGCCTGCGCCATGAGCGCGCCCATGCCCAGCAGGCTGGCCACGTGGGAGTCATGGCCGCAGGCGTGCATGACGGGGACCGCGTTTCCTTCCTGGTCAACGGCGGTATCGGTGGAGGCATAATCTAGGCCGGTATCCTCCTTAACCGGCAGGCCGTCGAAGTCCGCGCGCAGCATGACGGTAGACCCAGCACCGTTTTCTAAGACACCGACCACGCCGCCGCCTACTTCAATTTGGTGAAAGCCAAGCTCAGAAAGCTCGTCTTTGATGATGCCCAGCGTGCGCTCTTCCTGCATGGATAACTCCGGGTGCCGGTGGAGATCCTTATAGAGCGGCTCCTGCCAGGCCTTGACGGAGTCATAGTTGCTGCAAACGGTACGAACAGACATTGCTTCCTCCTGGTGGGGTCGCGGTCGATTGTAGGGGCCAGTGTAGTGGGGTGGGAGGAAGGTGGCGCCGGCAAGCGGGGCATCTTTGTAACGGCAGACATAGTTGGGCAGCGGAGCGACCAGCGTCATAGGGGGTTGCGCTGCGGCTTTATAGAATCTTTGATGACGCGTCCACCTTTAACTCATTGGCCTTGTTTTATTCATCAGATGTTTGTTTTCTGTGTAGCTGGGCGTCACCTGCCCGCCCTAGATTGACCGAGTGACTTTTCAGGAAGACTCTCCCGGTGCCGGTGGCGCCGGCACTACAACCGCATCTCCCGCACGCGCGGAAAGCCCCGGTGATTCCGCGGCGCTTGTCCGCAAGGCCAAGCGCAACAGGCACAAGGAATGGCTGCTGGCCGCGGCGCTCTTAGCGCCGAACCTGATCCTGCTGGCCGTCTTTACCTACCGGCCGCTGCTGGATAATATCCGCCTTTCCTTTTTCAATTGGAATATCTCCAGCCCCACCTCCACCTTCGTGGGCCTAGATAACTATGTGGAGTGGTTTAGCCGCGATGACACGAAGACCATCGTGCTCAACACCCTGGTGTTTACCTTCTTCGCAGTGATTGGCTCCATGGTCATCGGCCTAGCGCTGGCCTTGCTGCTGAACCAAAACATTAAGGGCCGCAACTTTGCGCGCTCGGTAGTCTTTGCCCCCTATGCCATCTCCGGCGCGGCCATTGGCATTGCCTTCCAATTCGTCTTCGACCCCAACTTTGGCCTCATCCAGGAAATCCTGGGCTGGTTCGGCGTGGACTCCCCCAACTTCTACGCCGTACCGGGCTGGGCGATGTTCATGGTGACCTTCACCTTTGTGTGGAAGAACTTGGGCTATACCTTCGTCATCTACTTGGCGGCGCTGCAGGGCCTGGACAAGGAATTGGATGAGGCCGCCGCTATCGACGGCACCGGTCGCTGGCGCAAGTTCTGGCGTGTGACCATGCCGCAACTGCGTAATACCACGTTCTTCCTGTCCATTACGGTGCTGCTTAACTCCGTGCAGGTCTTCGACATCATCAACGTCATGACCCGCGGCGGCCCGCAGGGCAATGGCACGCAGACGCTGGTCTTCCAGATCTACAACGAGACCTTCGTCAACTTCCGCGCCGGCTACGGTGCGACTGCCGCCACCATCTTGTTCCTCATCCTGCTCATCATCACCCTGATCCAGGTCCGCATCATGGATAAGCGAGGTTAACCCAACATGGCTACTTCTACCCTTCACATGGTCACGGATGAATCCCCCACCGCCCGCCGCGCCAAGCTCATCGGCGGCTACCTAGGCATCCTAGCGGTCTTGCTGCTCATTGGCCTGCCGCTGTTTTGGATCCTGATGACCTCGTTTAAGGCCAAGGGCGATATTTATACCGACCCAGTCAATTGGCTTCCGCCAGTGTGGGAAACCGAGAACTACTCCGATGCCACCACCCGTGTGCCGTTCTGGACCTACCTGCGCAACTCGGTGTTCATTACCGCAGTATTGTCCATCATCAAGATTGTGCTGGGAGTCATCTCCGCCTATGCGCTGGCCATCCTGCGCTTCCCGGGCCGCCACCTGGTATTCCTGCTGGTCATTTCCTCACTCATGGTGCCGAGTGAAATCACCGTCATTTCCAACTACGCCCTGGTCAATTCCTTGGGCTGGCGCAATACCTTCGTGGGCATCATCGTGCCGCTGGCCGGCGTGGCCTTCGGTACCTTCTTGATGCGCAACCACTTTTTGTCCCTGCCCTATGAGCTGGTGGAAGCCGCCCGCATGGACGGCGCCGGGCCCATCCGCCTGCTGACCAAGGTGTTACTTCCGGTTTCGTGGCCCACGCTGACCGCATTTTCCGTCATCACCATGGTCAATGAATGGAATACCTACCTGTGGCCCTTCCTCATGGCGGATACGGAGGACGTCGCTCCGCTGCAGGTGGGCCTGACCATGCTGCAAAACAACGATGGCGTGACCAACTGGGGCCCGGTAATGGCCGCCACCATTCTCACCATCATTCCTATGGTCATCATCTTCCTAGCCTTGCAAAAGTACATGATTCAAGGCCTCACCACTGGCGCCGTGAAGGGTTAGAAGGCTTTTTCCCCACCCACGCTCGCCGTTTCCACTTGCTTTACTTTCCACCCCTTAACCACCCTTTTAAGGAGAACTACATGCTACGTCGCAAATTCCTCGCCCTAGCCTCCACAGCCGCTTCTGCTACCGCACTCGCAGCTTGTGCCGGCACCTCGTCCACCAATCCGCAGGGTGGCAACGACAAGGGCGGCGACGGTGAAGTCACCGAGCTGACCTGGTGGTCCAACCACCCGGGCACGTCCAAGGACATTGAGAAGGAGATCATCTCCCGCTTTGAAAAGGAGAACCCGGACATCA
The DNA here is from genome assembly GCF_001913985.1 of Corynebacterium sp. S5S1. NCBI lineage: Bacteria > Bacillati > Actinomycetota > Actinomycetes > Mycobacteriales > Corynebacteriaceae > Corynebacterium > Corynebacterium sp. S5S1. The sequence continues at coordinate 48,666 of NZ_MKXT01000012.1, read as the reverse complement.
AGGTCAACCTCGTTGATGCCGGCAAGAACTACGAAGAAGCAGCACAGAAGTTCAACGCCGCGCTCACCGGCCAGGACCTGCCGGACATCGTGGTGCTGTCTGACGTCTGGTGGTACAACTTTGCCATCAATGACCAAATCGCCAACGTGGATGACCTTGCTAAGGAAGCGGGCATCGACCTGTCTACCTACGTGCAGCCCCTTTATGAGGACTACAACTACGACGGCGGCCACTTTGCGCTTCCTTTCGCTCGTTCCACGCCGTTGTTCTACTACAACAAGGACGCGTGGAAGAAGGCCGGTCTGCCAGACCGCGGCCCGAAGTCCTGGGATGAGATGGATGAGTGGTCCAAGAAGCTGGCTGAGGCTGATTCCAAGATGAAGCCTTTTGGCTGGGGCGATGCCGTGGACTACCTGGGCTGGATCTTCCAGGGCCCGCTGTGGTCCAAGGGCGGCGCTTACTCCGATGAGTGGGATCTGAAGTTCACCGATGACAAGACCATCAAGGCCGTCGAATGGCTCAAGGACATCACCGATGAGAAGAACGGTTACTCCTACGTGGGCAATGACATGGCCATGGAGTTCGGCACCGGCCGCGCCGCCGCCACCGTCCTGTCCACCGGTGACCTGGCGGGTCTGACCGATACCGCCAAGTTCGAGCTCGGCACCGCCTTCTTGCCTAACCCGACTGGCGAAGGTGCCTGCCCCACCGGTGGTGCCGGCCTGGCTATCCCGGCTGGCATCAGCAAGAACCGCCAGCTGGCTGCTATCAAGCTCATTGACTTCATCACCAATGAGGAAAACACCTGCTACTGGTCCCAGAACGTGGGCTACATGCCGGTGCGCTCCACCGCGGTGGACAACGAGGACCAAAAGAAGTTCATGAAGGACAACCCGAACTTCGAAACCGCTATCAAACAGCTGCCAGAGACCCGACCGCAGGACAATGCCCGCGTCTTCCTGCCCGGCGCGGACCAGGAAATCGGCGGCGCCTTTGAAAAGATCGTCACCAACCGCGATGACGTCACCAAGGTGCTGACCGATCTACAAAAGACCCTGCAGTCTATCTATGACAACCAGGTCAAGACCGTCATCAATAAGTAGGCTCTCGCAGCCACCCCTTCCCCACTAGATTCTGAAAGGTAACCATGGCTACTGTCACCTTCGATGGCGCAAGCCGCATCTACTCTAAGGACGCGGAACGCCCCGCCGTTGACCGCCTCAACCTGGATATTGCCGATGGCGAATTCTTGGTCCTCGTTGGCCCATCCGGCTGCGGCAAGTCCACCAGCCTGCGCATGCTGGCAGGTCTCGAGCCCACCGACCGCGGCTCCATCCGCATCGGTGGTAAGGACGTCACCGGGGTCAGCCCATCGGACCGCGACGTGGCCATGGTCTTTCAGAACTATGCCCTCTACCCCAATATGTCCGTGGCGCAGAATATGTCCTTCGCGCTGGAAAACCGCAAGGTCCCGAAGAACGAGATTAAATCCCGCGTGCACGAGGCCGCGAAGATCCTGCAGATGGAAGACCTTCTTGACCGCAAGCCGGCTAACCTTTCCGGTGGCCAGCGCCAGCGCGTGGCCATGGGCCGCGCCATCGTCCGCGAACCGGCCGTATTCTGCATGGACGAGCCGCTGTCCAACCTGGATGCCAAGCTGCGCGTTTCCACCCGCGCGCAGATCTCCAACCTGCAGCGCCGCCTTGGTACCACCACCGTATATGTCACCCACGATCAAACTGAGGCAATGACCATGGGTGACCGCGTCGCCGTTCTCAACGCCGGCGTCCTACAGCAGGTGGATACCACCCGTACCATTTATGACCGCCCACAGAACGTTTTTGTCGCCGGATTCATTGGCTCCCCGGCGATGAATATCTACGACCTCACCCATAACTCCTCTGAGCTCACCATCGGCTCTACCCGCATCAATCTGGCCAACTACAACTTTGAGGGCGTGGAGACCGTCACGGTGGGCATCCGCCCGGAAGACTGGCAGCTAAGCGATACCGGCAATGGCGGGGCAAAGTTCACCGTCGCGCACGTCGAGGAGCTGGGCAACCAGACCTATGTCTATGGCGAGCTTGACGACGCCGCCGGCAACAGCTCCGCCGACGGCGTGCTCAAGTCCTCGACCCGGATGGGTGGCCAGACCGGCATTTTGGTCGATGCCCGCGGCCGCTATGCGGTGGGCGATACTTTCTACGTTTCCCCCGATCCGGACCGAGTGCATCTATTTAGCACCACTACTGGCGAACGCCTGAACTAGAAGCAGAAAATAGGCAGTTGACACCTTAGATTCTTATTTTTCCCTTTGCAGACAATAAGAACCTGATATATGCTCGCACGCATAAGAAACCCGCACCATGCCATTTACCACGGTTATTGCTGGGAATATCGCACTCAGCGAACCTTAAAATCAACCGAAAGGTAACTCACTGCCTATGTATTCTTTCAAGAAGCTTTCTGCCGTCACTCTGGCTGCAACCGCAATCCTCGGTACCGTCGCCGCACCGGCCGCCAGCGCCAAGAGCGACCCAGTTCGCTCCCTCATCTCCCCGGGCACCTGCAAGACCATCACCAAGCTGGCCAACGATGGCAAGCCGGTTCCGGATCCTTCCATCCTCCACGATGAAGACTCCGTAAAGCCGTACTTCAAAGATGGCGTTTTGGAGTACAAGGTGGTCGAAAACTTCCCGTACCGCAAGCAGCTGGATGCCGCGGTTGCCGAGTGGAACAAGGCCCTCAAGGGCAAGGCTTCCCTGAAGGAAGTTAAACCTTCTGAAGCTAATGATGACACCATCGCCATCATCTTCAAGCCCGACCCAAATGGCTACGTCCAAGGCGCCGCCTACCCAGATCACAAGATGGTCTTTATCAAGATTCCTAATGCCCAGTACCCAGAGGCAGTCCAGGGCACCATCGCCCACGAGCTGGGCCATATGATGGGCGCGGGCCACTCCTGCGCCGGCGCGCTCATGGCCGGCGCTAACCAGAATCCCATCTCCTACCACGTGACCCCGCTGGATGCGGCGGCTATCATCCAGGGTCAGTTCGACTAAATCGCCTGACGCCTGCTTTCCCCTAGGCCCAGTACGGCGCCTAGGGGATTTTTCTGTCTTCACCCGGCTCCGTGTTGGGTAGGTCGCATTTAGCCGATTGCTTTAGGCAGCACACAGGACCACTGCTAACGTTTCCATTATTCAAAGTTTTGCAAAGGAAAAGGAACTCTCTATGGAAACGTGGGAACCTACACTATCCACCGGCCCGCTGCTGGGCATTGCGGTGGCCGCCATCGCCGTAATTTTGGTGCTGGTCATCTATTTCAAGCTTCACGCTTTTCTCACACTGCTGGTGGTCTCGGCTCTCACGGCGCTGGCTGCGGGCATTCCGCTCGAAGGAATCGTGCCCACCATGACAGAAAGCTTTAGCTCAACCCTGGGGTCGGTGGCACTGCTCGTAGGTTTGGGCGCCATGATCGGACGGTTGGTGGAAGCCTCCGGTGGCGCCAAATCGCTTGCCGACGCCATGGTCCACCGCTTCGGCGAATCCAAAGCACCCCTTGCACTCGGCCTGGCTTCGCTGATTATGGGCTTTCCCATCTTCTTCGATGCCGGCCTGATCGTGATGCTGCCGGTTATCTTCGCCGTAGCGCGCCGCCTAGACGGCCCCGTCCTTGCCTTTGGATTGCCCGCCGCCGGCGCGTTTTCCGTCATGCACGTATACCTGCCGCCTCATCCTGGCCCCGTTGCAGCCAGCGAATTCTATGGCGCTGACCTCGGCCTCGTCCTCCTCGTTGGCCTGCTGCTTGCACTGCCTACCTGGTATATTTCCGGTTACCGCTTCGGTCTGTTTTCCGGCAAGAAATTCCCGCTGAAGGTTACTGATGCCATCGCCGGCCCGGTGCTTTCGGAAGAAGAGCAACCCCTCAAGCCGGCCTCTGCCCCAACGGTGATTTCCCTCTTGCTCATCCCGATGGTGCTCATCTTCTTCCACACCGGACTCAACGCTTTGGCGTCCTATGGCACCATTGACGCCAACGCCGCGTGGGTGCGGTTCTTTGTCATGCTGGGCCAGACCCCGATCGCGCTGCTCATCACTGTGCTCATTGCACTCGTGGTCCTGGGCCTGCGCCGCGGCGTAGAAAAGACTGCGCTGGAAAAGCTCGTCGATTCCTCGCTCGGGCCCATTTGCTCGGTCGTGCTCATCACCGGTGCCGGCGGCATGTTCGGTGGCGTGCTGCGCACCTCCGGCATTGGTGATGCGCTGGCTGATTCCCTCTCCGGCCTTGGCATCCCCGTCATCCTGGCTTGCTACCTCATCGCCGTGGCCCTGCGCCTAGCCCAAGGCTCGGCAACCGTTGCGCTCACCACCGCTGCCGCCCTCATGGTTCCCGCCGTGGAAGCCGGCGGCTTCAACGAGCTCCAACTCGCCCTAATCGTCGTGGCTACCGCCGCCGGTTCCGTCTTCGGCTCTCACGTCAACGACTCCGGCTTCTGGCTCGTCGGCCGCCTGATGGGCATGGATACGGTCACCACACTGAAGACCTGGACGGTCAACCAAATTCTGATTTCCGTCATCGGCTTTGCCCTAGTCTTGGTGCTCTACGCAGTAGCAGCGCTCTTTTAGGCCCCAGCCTTAATCCAAGCAGCAGCCTCTTGGGCAATCTCCTCGACTGGCCGCGTCACATCAAAGACGCGGCCAGTTTCGTCTTCTTCCAGCGGCTCCAAGGTATCGAATTGCGATTGCAAGAGCGATGCTGGCATAAAGTGTCCCGGCCGGTGCTGCATCCGCTCATGCAGCACATCAAAGTCGCCGTGTACGTGAACGAACACCACGGCTGGGCAGTACTCGCGAATCAAATCCCGGTACTTGCGCTTCAGCGCACTGCAGCCCACCATCGCGCCTTCTGGCCTATCCGCCAGCCACTGACCAATCTGCTTCAACCACGGTTCCCGGTCCGCATCATTGAGCGGTGTACCTGCAGCCATCTTGTCGATATTGGCCTGCGGATGCATATCATCGCCATCGCGATACTCCAGACCTACCAACGGCGACAGCGCCTCCCCCACCGTTGTCTTTCCCGAGCCGGATACTCCCATCACTACGATGTGGCGGAAAGTGTTCTGGTCCATGGTGGCTCCTTGCGTTGATTGTGTTCCTTTCAAGTTTAGGCAGAGCCCTCGAACTCAGGTTAAACAACCGCATCTAGTGCCGAGGCCAATATTTTTCTCAAGATGTAAAACAGCCACGTTATTGCCTCAAACTGATGGTTCAAGGGCTATAACGTGGCTGAAAGTTGGATGGCTCGCGGGGCCGAAGGTGACCTAGCCGAGGTTTTCGAGGGCGTCGAAAACTAGGCGCCAGAAACCGGCGTGGTCGAGGGTGGTAGCGACTTGGGTGTGGCAGGAGGCGTCGGCAGGCTCGCGCAGGTCGGTGACGGTCATGCCGGTGGTGAGTGCACCGGCGAGCTCGACGTGAACGGGGGCCTTGCGGGTCTGGACGATGTCCGGATCGATGAGGTAAGCGATGGTACACGGGTCATGGACGGGTGGGTTATCAAAGCCCTGGTTGGCCTGGTAGGCCTTGCGGAAGAAGCCGAAAAGACCGACGACGAATTCTGAGACTGGGGTACCCAGAGCCTTGATTTCGGCTTCGACCTCCGGGGTGGCAAGCGCCTGGTGGGTGAGATCGAGGCCCACCATGGTGACGGGCCAAGGCTCTTCAAAGACGATGTGGGCGGCCTCAGGATCGATCTTGATATTGAATTCGGCGACTGGGGACCAATTGCCCTCGTGGTAGCCACCACCCATGAGGACTACTTCCTTAACGCGCTCGACGATGCGCGGCTCCTTGCGCGCTGCCATCGCGATATTGGTAAGCGGGCCGGTGGGCACCAGGGTGATGGTGCCGGGCTCGTGGGACATGATGGTGTCGATGATGAAGTCGATGGCGTGGGCGTCGGCAAGCGCGGTGCTTGGCTCCGGAAGCTGGACGCCCTCAACGTCCATGCCGGTGGAGCCGTGGATCGCCTCGGCAACCTCGACGGGGCGCACGAGGGGGCGATCGCAGCCGGCATAAACCGGAACCTCAGGGTGACCAGCGATTTCCTTGACCACCAGGGCATTGTGGGAGACCTTATCCAAGGTCTGGTTGCCGCCCACGGTGGTAATGCCCAGCAGCTCGATGTTGGGGTTGCCCATGGCTAGGAGCAGGGCCACCGCATCATCGTGGCCGGGGTCGCAGTCCAAAATGATTTTTCGCGTCATGCCACGAGCCTACTTTCGGGCGTTGACGGCCGCCACGGTGTCATCGATGGACTCCGGGCGCGGAATGAGGAAGGACAAGGCCAGGGCCGCGAGCAGAATGATGACACCGGCGATCATGCCCGCGCGGTAGCCATGCTCGAAAGACCCGGAAACCGCGAACAGCACTGCAAAGGACAAGCCCGCGCCTAGGTTGAAGGCACCGGCGTTCATGCCGGGAAGATAGCCCTGGTTATCGGCCGGCGAGAGCACAATTCCTAAGCCATTGAGCATGATATTGGCAATGCCGGCGTAGGTCACGCCCAAGAAGATGGAGACGAAAAGCAGGGTCCACGCGTTCGGAACGCCCACCACGAAAATGGCAATAATCAGGCCTACGACGGTGCCAATGAGGCCGGTTTGCAGGACGTATTTGTAGCCCAGCTTGGAGGCCATCCAGCCGGCAATGGGCCCGAAGACCAGACCTGCGAGGGCGTACGGGGTAAGCGTGACCCAAGAAATGGTGCTGGCAGAAATGCCGGCGCCGGCGTCTGGGTCCTGGCCGAGGTTTGGAATGAGGCCGTTCATTACTGCAAAGACGCCGGTCATAGTGAGCAGAGTGGTAGAAAGCAGCGCCCACGTGCGGCGCTGCTTCAGGTAAGCCACCGGTACGAGCGGATCTGCGACCTTCTTCTCCACATTCCAGAAAGCCCAGAAGCCGGCGGCGCCAATGAGGAGAAGGATGATGACGAGGAACCAATTGGCCTCGGCAAGCTTGCCGGCTTCGTTGAATGCGGTGAGAACGCAACCCAGCGCTACTGCCAGAGGTAGAACGCCCGCCCAGTCCATGCGCGGGGTTTCGGTGGCCGTGGATTCCTTGGTAAATACCTGCACCGCTACCGCTGCAATGACACACAGTACTGCCATGGTCCAAAAGACCGAGCGGTAGCCAAAGTTTCCTGCCAACCAGCCGCCGGCCAGGGCATCCACGCCAGCGATGCCACCATTGACGGAAGTGACAATTCCCAGCAGCAAGGCATACTGCTGTTCATTGAGCACTTGCTGGCGCAGCATAATCAGGCACAGCGGAACCGTAGGTCCGGCCACGCCCTGAATGATGCGGCCGATAAGCAACACGGCGACGTTCGGTGCAATAGCCGAAACCACGCAGCCCAGCGCAGCAACGCCCATCATGCCGACGAGGACCTTTCTGCGTCCGATGAGGTCGCCCCAGCGCGGCAAGAACAGCGAGAACAATGCCGCGGCCGTAAAGAATGCCGTTTGCGTCAGGCCGATCTGCGCAGTGGTGGCGCCTAGCTCGTCTTCCATCGTCGCCAAGGCAGGCGAGAGCATCGACGCATTGAGCTGGAAGGCAAACACTGCCGTGAGCAGTGCGAACATCAACGGGATATAGGAGCTGGGCTGGAGCTTTGGCGGCTCAGAGGTGGTGGAAGTCATGGCTTTAAACGTAGTTGATGAATCCTGCGCTCGATAGTGGAAAGCTTGGCTCAGCTAGTTCTCGCCCAACACATGAAAAGTACTGCTTAACGCTCCAGATATTTTCTAATTGCCTATTATCCATAGATTATGAAGACTCTCTCCTATATCGTCACTGCCGCAACGGTGATGCTTTCTCTAGCCTCCTGTACCTCTCCGGATTCGCAACCGGAAGGAGCGACTGCAACTAGCTCCTCCAGCACGAGCAATAGTTCAACTATCCGCTCTAGTTCCACAAGCTCTGCGGCCGAGTCGTCCTCTTCGGAGCCGCAACCGGCAGCGGAAGCTGAGCCTTCGCTTGCCGACGCTCCCCTAACGAACACCGCCCAATCCACCACAGAACCCACCCTGACTGAGTGCGTTTATGGCGGCGGTAGTTGGACCACCAACGGTTTGTACAGCGATGGGACTATTCGCTGGGCGCAGGAATGCCAGAACCTCCACGACGAGCAAATGGCAAAATACCCCTACCGGTGTCCGCAAACGGATCACTACGTCTCCGATCCATCTCAGTGCTCCTCGCCGGTAGGCAACGGGGATCGCGGCTCAGATTCAGATTATGATCCCAACATCCCTGCTTATATGACACGTTCTGCCGAAGTTGAGCAGATGCGCGCTGAAAACCAGAAGTGGTGGTTTAACTGCCAGGCAGAGCATTCGGCTGAATATTGCCGCGAGAACGATCCTTGGAGTCCATAGATTTCATGCTGATTTAACCAGCGATTCACCGCGGCTACTTAGGCTGAAAAAGTTCCTTTTAAACCTCTTGTGGAGCTTTATATGCCTTATTCAAATAGTCGTCCTTCTTTTAACCGTCGTAACTTCCTGCAGATTGCCGGTGTTTCAGCCGCGGCGGTGGCTGCGGGTATTAGTGCACCGGCAAAGGCGGGTGCGCAATCGAGCCTGAGTTCATGGGGTTCTTCACGGGATGGTGATCTGCCGCAGGATTCGGAGCTTTTTGGTCTAGGTGTAGCGGCGGGTACGCCGCGGCACAATTCGATGATCTTGTGGACCCGCCTGGCCCCGGAACCGCTGGCCGAGGATGGTCACGGCGGCATGACCGGCGGCGATGTCCGCGTGGGTTGGGAAGTTGCGAAGGATGAGAGGTTTGGGGACGTCGTCAAGCAGGGCGAAGCCCTAGCCCAACGCGAGCTGGCGCACTCGGTACATCCACAGGTAACTGGGCTGGAACCTGCAACTGAGTACTTTTATCGCTTCCGCGTGGATGGCAAGGTGAGCCCCGTAGGTCGGTTTAAGACTCTGCCGGCGCCCGGTGCGAAGGTGGATAATTTCACCTTCACAGTGGCTTCGTGTCAGGCGTGGTACCACGGCTATTTCACCCCGTGGAAGCATATTGCGCAGGAACCGGACCTGGATATGACGATTTTCGTGGGTGACTACATTTACGAATACGGCATTGTGGAAGGCGATAATCTCTGGCGCCAGGGTGCAAGCGTGCCCAATGTTTTCAAGGCAAAGGTGGAGACTCTGGAGCAGTATCGCCTGCGCTACTCGCTCTTCAAATCTGATAAGCACCTGCAGGCCGCGCACGCACGCGCCGCGATGGCGATTGTGTGGGATGACCACGAAGTAGAAAATAACTACGCCGGTAGTTGGTCCGAGATTGGCACCACGGCCGAGCACTTCCTGTACCAGCGCGCGGCTGCCTACCGTGCCTTTTATGAGAATCTTCCGGTGGCCCCGCCGGCGCTTCCCGAAGGCCCCAATAACCGCATCTATGATTCTTTCGACGTGGGCACGCTAATGCGTTTCAATCTAGTCGATACCCGCCAATACCGCGAAGAATCCGCGGAGGATGCCAGCATCTTGGGCGCGGAGCAAGAGCAGTGGCTCAACGATAAACTCACCACCTCCCCGGCACAGTGGAACGTGGTGGTCAATAGCGTGGTCGTCGTACCGATCGCCGATAGCACCGACCAGTGGGACGGCTTCCCAGCAGCCCGCCGCCGCCTTATCGAGTCCCTCTCCAAGGTCAGCGATCCCGTTGTCTTCACCGGCGATATTCACCAACACTGCGCTGCCGAAATCCAATCCGAATCCGGCCAGCCCGTCGGCGTGGAATTGGTCGCTACCTCCATTGCTTCCGATGGCGATGGCTTCGCTGGTTCCAAGAGCACCGAGTGGCTGGAAAAGCCGTATGTGAAGGCCATGGATAAGCGCCGTGGCTACATCAAAGTGCGCGCTACCCGCGAGCACCTCGATTCCGAATTCGTTGTCGTGCCCTGGATCGAGCGCGATGATACCGCCCCGCGTGAGACTGCTTTCTCCTTCCGTACCAATGCCGGCGAGCACACGCTGCGCTCCCTCTAAGCCCCGAAAGGACAATTCATCATGGGACTTTTTAGCTCGCTTTCCTCTTCTTCCTCTCGCCACGGTTCTTCCCGCAAACATTCCTCTGACCAGGGTTCCTCTGCTCCAGCTCCTACCGCGAGTGCTGCTCCGCCGGTCGTAACCGGCATTCAGGCAGAGCCGCAGCTCATGGAAAACTACATCACCTGGGAACCTGTTTCTTGGAACGTCGTTTTGGATCACTACCGAGTCATCGGCACCGATCCTAATGGTGTAGACGTGCTGCTGGGCAAGACCATCTTCCCTTTCTTCCACCACTCACGGCGCGATGTTGCCGGTGAAAAATGGTCATATTATGTCAAGGTGGTTGATGCTGCCGGTGCTGAGTCCTCTCCTTCTGGCAAAGCGACGTCTACCTCCCTGCCTTCGGTCACTGCCGGCAAAGCGCTAGCCACGATTGGTTCCTTTGACCGAAAGGGCACGGAGTTTCAGTACTCACCAAAGGACTATAAGAAGATCGTCACCGCGCACCCAGACCAGACAATCACTGTTGGACCGGATGCTACGCCTGCCGAGGTCCCCTATCTCCTCCCCGGCCCCGGCGACAAGTGGGCGGGCAGCAAGTCCTACACGCTGAAGTGGACGGTGAAATTGGATAAGCCTGCTTCAAAAGCGGCGCTGGCATTGTGGCTCATTGATACCACCAAGCTCGGCGGTGTTCTCGATATCACGATTAATGATTTTCATAAACAAATAGAGCTCCCACAGGGCGCAACGCAAGGTTCGCGCCAAGGCGATGCCAGCGGGGACCCGACCCCGCTGCGCCCCGCAGCAATCGAGTTTGATCTCGCCGAAGATACCCTGAAGGAAGGAGAGAACCAGCTGGTCTTCACCCTGCGCGAAGGCGGCTGGCTTGCATGGGATGCGCTGGGAATCTTTGCTAAGTAACACCGCGCAGGCGGTGCTTTGCCTGGAAACGGGAAATTGTTCACCGATTCCTGATGTACGGTAGTAACATCTGCACCCTTCTACTACATCGTCAGCAGCAAAGGACGCCGACGTTGAAAGGACTTAGCTTCCGTTATGCCTACAGTTTCTGATCGCCTGCACCGAGCCCAGCAGGATTTTAACGCGGTGATCACCATCATCCCGTTTGATGAGCACGCGGTGGATGAATCGCCCACGCTCATGGGACAACCGGTGGCATTCAAGGACATCGTTGATGTGGCGTGTGTGGCTACTACCTGCGGCACCAAGGTCAATGTTGGCCGCGCACCGGTCAAGGATGCGCCAGTGGTGCAGCGCTTGACGGCGAAGGGTGCGCTGCCGGTGGCGAAGGCGAACCTGCAGGAATTTTCCTATGGCATTTTGGGCGATGCCTCCGCGTATGGACGAGTTATCAATCCGCGGGATCCCGAAGTGTGCGGCGGTGGGTCTAGCTCTGGGTCCGCAGCTTTGGTGGCGTGCGGCGCGCTGCAGCTTACGGTGGGGTCCGATAGCGCCGGCTCGGTGCGTGTGCCTGCCGCATGCCAGGGCGTGCTGGGTTTCAAACCCACCTTTGGTCTCATTCCGGTAGAAGGCGTCTTTCCCTTCGCCCCGAGCTTTGACTGCGTTGGATTCTTTGCCAGCTCAATTGACCTGATTGAGCAGGCCTTTATTGCCACCGCAGATGAGGAACCAGCCGCAGCGCAAGACGTTTCTACAGTTGATATCACGGCCCTCAAGGCCAAGGGAGAGCGCTTCGCGGATCTTTTGGCGGCGCTGGAGCACTCGGACTTTGAGCTCACCGAGAGCGTGGATTTGGAAGACACCATCGCCGCCACGGCCAAGCTCTACGAGCCGATGCGCTTGAAGGAGGTCTATGACATCCACCGGCCGTTGCTGGACCAACGCGATAAGTACCAGGACGTGATCCTGCAGCGTGTACTGGGCGGAGAAAATATCAGCCAAGAAGATTATGACGCGGCCGCACAGGGCGTGAAAGAGCTGCGCGAGAAAGCGCTTGCCCTGCTCGGCGACGCCCCCGTTATCCTCACCCCTACCCTCGATTCCGGCCCCCTCAAGTGGTCCGATATCACCGCGGAAAATACCGCGGAATCGGCCGCGAGCCTGCGGCGCTGGACCGAGCCTTTCAATGTGCTCGGATGGCCGGCGATTACGCTGCCGCTGCGCGGCGAAGAGGAAGAAGGCGTGGGTGATGCGGTGCAGGTCGTCGGCAAGCCGGGCGAGGACCTGACCGTGCTGCGCGTTGCCCGCGCTCTGCAGGCCCTGCTCTAGGCCTCGGCCAGCACTGTCTTTTCCTGCGTGCGCGGCCGCCAATAGGCGGCTTCTACGGCGCTAAGCTCCTTGAAATGCGATGAGGTGAGCTCATCCATTGCTTGGATATAGCCAGGAACCTCCTCACGCGGCAGGCGCAACCCCATGGTCAGATGCGGGGTCCACCGCGGCCCGCGCCCATCCGGATTAGCGGCACTGATTTTTCGCGCGGCAATTTCTAGCTCGTTAGTCGTTTCAAGGAGCCAAGCCACCGTCTGCTTGCGCTTGGTGCCGAAAATGACGTTTCCTACCCGCCGGAAATCTGCCGGTATGACGGCCGGCAACAGCTGCGCTGCTAAATCCACGACCTCCGGCTGCATATGCGGCGAAAAGGTCACAGTAATATGCGGGCGTTGCTGCTGGACAGGAAAGCCGCGCTCTGCAAGGCCGGCAAAGATTTCGCGCACCTGTTCCTCCTGCTTTTGCGGCAGGTAGAGCAAGATATTATCCGGCGATGCTTTACTCACAGGCGAGCATTCCCTTTCTGTAGTGGAGTGCTTCCAGCGTACAGTCCAAGAAGTGGATCACTGCCTCTTGTGCCAGCGCAAACGTTTGCCGTTTAATGAGAGTCATGAGCACTTCAGAGTCATCGCCCCTCATCCTCGCCATCACGGCGTGTCCGACGGGCATCGCACATACCTACATGGCAGCCGAAAACCTCGAGGCCGCAGCCCAAGAATTGGGCTACCGCATCAAGATTGAAACTCACGGTTCCATCGGCGTCGAAGGAACCTTTAGCAAGCAAGATATCGAAGACGCTGATGCCATTGTCATCGGTGCCGATACGGTAATTTCCAAAGACCGCTTCCACGGCAAACGCCTCGAGGCCACCGGTGTGGACGAGGCCATCAAGCACCCGAAGGAACTGCTCAGCAGGTCCTTGAGCGCCTCGCGCTGGGAGGGCACTTCCGAGCAAACGGAAGAAGAGGCACCGCGTAAAAACAACGTTGGTCAAACCATGTATAAGGCGCTGATGAACGGCGTCTCGCACATGATCCCGTTCGTGGTAACCGGTGGTCTGCTCATCGCGGTCGCCCTCTCCATCGGCGGCACGCCCACGCCTGAGGGCATGGCGATTCCAGAAGATAGCTTCTGGAACACAGTCAATGAGCTCGGCGCCCTGGCGTTCTCGCTGATGGTCCCAGTGCTCTCTGGCTATATTGCGGTGGGCATCGCGGACCGGCCGGGCCTTGCCCCTGGCCTTATTACTGGCCTCATCGCCACCACCGGCTCGCTTTACGGTTCTGAGGCGGGCGCCGGTTTCTTGGGCGGCATTGTCACCGGTATTTTGTCCGGTTATGTGGCTCTTGCCATTAAGAAGATTCCGGTACACAAGTTCATTGCACCGATTTGGCCCATCATCGTCATCCCGATTTTCACCACGCTGATCGTGGGGCTCATCTTCATCTTGCTCATTGGCGCACCAGTTTCGGCCGCGTTCGAGGCAATGACCGACTATCTCGCTGGCATGCAGGGCTCCTCCGTCATCGTGCTGGGTCTTATCCTGGGCGCCATGATCGCCTTCGATATGGGTGGTCCCTTTAATAAAACAGCCTTCCTCTTTGGCGGCGGCATGATCGCGGCCGGCAATGCGGCACCCATGGGCATGGCAGCATGCGCGATTGCCGTACCGCCTCTCGCCGTTGGTGTAGCTACGCTCCTGCGCCGCCGCTGGTTCACCAAGGCCGAAAATGATGCGGGCATCGCCGCGTTGTTCATGGGATTCTTCGGCATTACTGAGGGCGCCATTCCGCTCGCGGCTGCACGCCCGCTACAGGTTATCCCTGCCAACGTTGCCGGTGGCGCCGTAGCTGGTGCGCTCGCCGGTCTAGTTGGTGCACAAGACCACGTCATGCACGGCGGCCCCATCGTCGCGGTGCTCGGCGCGGTAGATAACGTCGTTGGCTTCTTTATCGCCATGCTTGCCGGCATCGCTGTCTGTGCTGGCCTTATTCTCCTGCTAGTGGGATTGACGCAGCGCAAGGATAAGCCGCTTGTTGCTGTCGATACGATTAGCCTCGATAAAGACCTGGGTTCTTCCAGCGAAGAGGTCATTCGCTCCATGGTGAAGCTCACCTCTTCGCGTATGTCTGATGCGGAAGCGGTCGCCAGCGCCGCGTTGAAGCGCGAATCTACCCGTTCCACTGGAGTGGGCCACGGAGTGGCCATTCCGCACGCTCGATCTGCGGGGGCGAAGGTACCAACTCTCGCCTTCGCGCGCCTGCCCCAGGGCGTCACGTGGGCCGCGGGTGAGGACCCGACCACCTTGGCCTTCCTTATTGCCGTTCCGGATAACGCCGGAAAGCAGCACCTCAAGCTGCTCTCCAAGCTGGCCCGCAGCATCATGAAAGAGGACTTCCGAGCCCAGCTCCACGGTGCGAAGACGCGCAAGGAAGCCGCCGACATCATTTCACAGGTGCTCTCCCCTGCACCATCGACTGACAACGCAGCCGCAACCTCCCAGGCCTAAATTGTCTTGCAGCTACTAGCGCTCAGCGGTTATACCCGCTGGGCGCTTTTCTTATGCCAACACCGCACAGGAATGGGGCGAATGGGGCGGTTTCGCGGGAGGAGCAGCGGTAGCGCGGCGGGTTCAAACGAGACCCGGCATCACCCTGATGCTCTCTTACACTCCTTAGACAGCCAGAAATACACAAGGTTTCTCATAGGCTCTTTCAAGAAAATGGCCAGCTTTACCAGAGACGGGCTTAAAACTAAGGCTGTATGTCTTAAAAGAACCTCACTCCTCTGGGAACCTGAGATACTGGTTGAGATCTACCCCCGTAGGGGCGGGGAACTGAGCGACATCACTGAGGAAATTTAGGGGTTTCCTAGCTCAAATCGAGAAATAACTAAGAGGCAATTAGTTTTACGCGACATCAACTTCATGAATCCTAATATTTGCTGGTCAGCTGGATTTTACCCGAGCGGAATTGATTAACTTTTAAGTGAAGGGGAACGGAAGTTAGCGGTTAACACTCCGAGATTCCCGCCCTCCTGATTTCCGCTAGGTCCCAGCAGAAAGGTGCCGCTCATGTTTACCCCCAAAATTCACTTCTCCGCCAAGAAGTTCTTTGCTCCTGCACTTGCAGCAGCCGTCGCCCTCAGCATTGGCGCAGCTCCAGCAGAGGCCTCCAGCTCCTTGAGTAGCTTCGGTGGTGTAAAGCTTCCGGTACCGTCCGCCAGCCAGCCCGTCGCCCCAGCTGCCGCTGCGAAGCCAGTTGCCCCAGCTTCCAACCGAGTCCAGAGCATCATCAACCACACCAACGCCTACCGCCAGGCACACGGCCTGCGCCCGGTTCGCGCCAACGGTGCACTCAATGCGCTGGCTCAGGATTGGGCCAACCAGCTGGTTCGCGCCGATAAGCTCAGCCACCGCCCACAGCACTGGAACTACTACCCTTCCAACATCCCGGCCGGCGGCGAGAACGTACTGCAGGCATGGAGCGACTACTCCGATGCCCTCCTGGTCAAGCTTTGGTACGAATCTCCGGGTCACCGCAAGATCATGCTCGACCCACGCGCCAAGACCATCGGCGTTGGTGTTGCCATAAACTCTGAGGGCAAGCTCTACGCTGTCCAGAACTACGGCCGCTAAAGATTACACAAGCTAGGGCCTTCGGCCCCTTGGGCTCTAGCGGGCCACCCCGCCCCCTCCCGGACCTCTTGCCCGGGGCGGGGCGGTTTTCTCATGCCTAGGTGGGGGTGCGCACGCGGGTAAATAAAAAGTAACCGTCTTCACAAATGACAGTGGCGAGGGTTACACTTAAAGGCATTCGAATTGTTCAACAATCTTAAAGGACGGTGTTGAATGTCCTCGCTCCATATTGATTTGAACGCGGACTTGGGAGAAACGACCGCGGGCAATCCGGTCGCGGATGACGCGGCGATGCTGGAGATGGTGTCCTCAGCAAACGTGGCCACGGGCTTCCACGCGGGTGACCCACACTCGATTGCCGGCACGCTCGAGGCAGCTGCAGAAGCGGGCGTTACCGTAGGTGCACATGTAGGTTATAACGACGCCGCAGGTTTCGGTCGCCGCTTTATCGATTACAACCCGGACGAACTCGCGGACGAGGTAACTTACCAAATTGGCGCGCTCGATGCTTTGGCCCGCGCCAATGGCACCAAGGTTTCCTATGTGAAGCCGCACGGCGCGATGTATAACGCCATCGTCAAGGATAAGGCGCAGGCAGAAGGCGTCATCAAGGGCATTAAGGCCTTTGATGACTTGCCGGTGATGCTGCTGCCGGGGGGAGTAGCGGTGGACGTCGCCAAGCGCAGCGGGCTTACCGTCATCCGTGAAGCCTTTGCGGACCGCAACTACAACCCCGATGGCACGCTGGTCTCACGCAAGGAAGCCAATGCGGTGCTGGGTAGCGCCGATGAGGTGGTGCAGCGAGTACTGGAGGTGGCGCAGACCGGGTCGATCACGGCCGTGGATGGCACGAAGTTAGAGGTAGATGCACAATCCGTATGCACCCACGGCGATTCGCCCGGCGCGGTGAAGTTGCTGCGCGGCGTGGTGGAGCGCCTGCGGGAAGAAGGCATCGAGATTCGGAGCTTTATCTAATGCACATTAATTTTGTGGGCACGCGCGCGTTGCTCATTGACCTGGATGGATTGAACCAGGTGATGGATTGGCACGCGGCGCTTTCTGCCAAGCCGTTGAAGAATCAGGTGGACTGCATCGCGGCCGCCACCACCTTGCTGCTGACCTTTGAAGCACCCGATTCGGCGCGTGATGCGGCGGAATTTTTGCAGGACTTCTCCCCTGCCGCCGCGACGGCTGCGGAGGCGCGCACGGTAGAAATTGATGTGCTCTATGACGGCGAGGATGTGGACGAGGCCGCAGACCTGCTGGGTCTTTCGCGCGAAGCGCTCATTAACTGGCATACCTCTACCGAGTGGACCGCGGCATTCGGTGGCTTTGCCCCGGGTTTTACCTACTGTGCGCCGTCGGACCCCTCCCAGGCGCGTGCTGTGCCACGCCGATCCAATCCCCGTACCGCGGTGCCGGCCGGTGCCGTAGGTATCGCGGGCGAGTTTTCCGCGGTGTACCCGCGCGTTTCCCCGGGCGGCTGGCAGCTGTTGGGCACCACCAATACGCCGATGTGGGATTCCAATGCTAACCCGCCGGCGCTGGTACAGCCGGGAGACCGCGTGCGCTATCGCAGCGTGGATAAGCTGCCGGAGCTCGTTGATCACTCTGCCCGCTCGAAACGCGCCCCTGCCCGCTTGCCGCGCATGGAGGTTATCGATGCCGGCCTACTCACGCTCTACCAGGACTTGGGCCGCCCCGGTGTGGGCGATCTCGGCGTGACCCCCTCCGGTGCTGCCGACCGCGCCGCCGCCGCGACCGCCAACGTGGCCGTGGGCAATCCGCGTGGGGCAACAGTGCTGGAAAATATCGGCGGCATTAAGCTCCACGCGCTCACCGATACCGTCATTTGTGTCACCGGCGCGACCGCGCGTGTGCGCCTCGGCGAGATGCCGGTCCACCTTGCTCGCCCCGTACTGGTTACGGCCGGGCACACCGTCACGGTGGATCCTGCAACGGTAGGCATGCGCAATTACGTGGCCATCCGCGGCGGCATTATTGCTGAATCCGAGCTTGGCTCCGCGGCCACCGACGTCCTTTCTGGCCTTGGCCCGGACCCGGTCACCACCGGCGATGTCATCGGCGTGCTGCCGCGCTCTACCGGCATGACCGACGCCCAGCTGGCCAACCCACTGCGCGTGCGCGAAAGCTCCGATGGCAAGACCCGCGCCACCTTGCGCTGCGTGCTCGGACCGCGCGATGACTGGTTTGGCGATAATGTCTCCGCCTTCCTGGACACCGAGTGGACCGTCACTTCGGATTCCAACCGCGTGGGCCTGCGTCTCGATGGCGAAGAGACGATTGAACGCGTCAAAGACGGCGAGCTCCCCTCCGAGGGCATGGTCGCCGGTTCCATCCAAATCCCACCTAATGGCAAGCCCGTGGTCTTCCTGCGCGATCATGCCGTGACCGGCGGCTACCCGGTCATCGCCACCGTCTTGGAAGAAGATATTGATATTGCCGCGCAGCTGCCACCCGGCGCACGCGTGAACTTTGAACTCGTAGCACCCCAAGCCTTGAACACTGGAGATAAAAATGCAGATTAAAACCGTCCTCATTGCTAACCGCGGCGAGATTGCCGTGCGTATCGCTCGCGTCGCCCGCGACCTGGGAATTAAGTCCATCGCCATTTACTCCGAGGCAGACGCTGGTGCCTTGCACACCCAGGTAGCGGATGAAGCTTATGCGCTGCCGGGCAATACGGCCGCCGATACCTACATGAACGTGCCCGCGCTGCTCGATATCGCGGTGCGTGCCGGTGCTGATGCTATTCACCCAGGCTATGGCTTTTTGTCTGAGAACGCCGACTTTGCCCGCACCGTCACTGAGGCCGGCATGATCTGGATTGGCCCTTCGCCCGAGCATATTGAGTTACTCGGTGACAAGATCGCTGCCCGCCGCGTAGCCGAAGAGGTCGGCGCACCACTGGCACCTGGTACTTCTGATCCCATCGATGATTGGCAAGAAGCCCGCACCTTTGCCGAAGAGCACGGCCTGCCCATTGCCATCAAGGCCGCTTATGGTGGCGGCGGACGCGGCTTGAAGGTCGTGGACAATATGGAAGAAATCGAGGGCGCGTTCAACTCCGCCGGCCGCGAGGCCATGGAGGCTTTTGGCCGCGCCGAGTGCTATGTGGAGAAGTTCCTCACCCACCCGCGCCACGTCGAAGCCCAGGTATTGGCCGATACGCACGGCAATGTGCGCGTGCTCGGCACCCGCGATTGCTCCACCCAACGCCGCTTCCAAAAGCTCATTGAGGAGGCTCCGGCGCCCGCGCTTTCCGACGCCCAACGCAACGGCATCATCGAAGGCGCCCGCTCCATTTGCTCCAAGGTGGGCTACACCGGCGCCGGCACCGTGGAATACATCGTTTCCGAGGACGGCACCATTTCCTTCCTGGAGGTCAATACCCGCGTCCAGGTCGAGCACCCCGTTACTGAGGTAGTCACCGGTACCGATATCATCGCCGAGCAGTTCCGCATCGCGGCCGGGGAGCCGCTGTCCTTCGAGGAAGATCCGCAGTCTCACGGCCATGCTTTTGAGTTCCGCATCAATGCCGAGGACATCCTCAACGGCTTTGCGCCGTGCCCCGGCACCATTGTCTCCTTCGAGCCGCCCACCGGCCCGGGCATCCGCGTAGATTCCGCGGTGCGCTCCGGCTCTATCATCCCGCCGTACTATGATTCCCTGATTGCCAAGCTGGTGGTGTGGGGCCCGACCCGCGAAATCGCCCTGGCCCGCGCCCGCTTTGCCCTGCGCGAGTTCACCGTCACCGGCGTGCGCACCGTGCTGCCGTTCCACCGCGACATGATGGATGAGCCTGCACTCATCGGCACCGCCGCCCCAGCAGACGATGCCGCTGCCGCCGGCGCCTCCGAGATTGGCGTATTTACTGACTGGGTGGATCACAACTACCGCCCGTCTGCCGCCAACCAGGTGGAAAAGGTCGAGGCCATCTACACCCAGCGCCGCACTGTGGCCGTAGAAATCGACGGCAAGCTGGTCAACGTCGGCGTCCCCGTGGACTTCCTCACCGCGCCGGGCGCCGGCTCGGCCGGTGGTTCTGCCTCCACCGCGCCGTCTTCGGCCGGCGCACAGTCCACCGATGACAACGCGGTCACCTCCCCGTTCGAGGCCAACCTCGTGGCCTGGAACGTTGCGGACGGCGATACCGTAGCCGAGGGCGATGCCATCGCCACCGTCGAGGCCATGAAGATGGAATCGGCCATCAAGGCTCCGCGCGGCGGCACCATCAAGCTCCTGGCCGCCGAGGGTGACCGTCTGGATTCCTCCAAGGTCATCGCGACCATCGATTAGCGCTCACACCATCGTTGTGCACCCCATCTTCAATGTGAGGTGCATAACTTTTTAGTACAGTTGTGGTCATGCTTTCCCAGTCTGTCGCCTCCGAGTTGCGCGAGGCTATCTCCGCCGGCGAGTTTCAGCCGGGCGAGCAGCTCAGCGAGGTCAAGGCGGCCGAGCGCTTTCACTGCTCGCGCAATACCCTCCGCGAGTCCTTCACTAGGCTGGCCGCGGAACGCATTGTGGAACGCATCCCTAACCGGGGTGTTTTCCTTGCGACGCCCGATGCAGACTATATCCGCGACCTCTTTGCCGCCCGCGCAGCCATCGAGCCCGCGGCGGTGCGCTGGGGCGAGTTTGCTGATGCCCCCTCGCTCGTTACCCTCACTTCCTCCGCCTTCGACTACGCGGCACGCGGCGAGCACCAAGAAGTCTCCGCCATCAACCAACGCTTCCACCGCACGCTGGTGGCCGCGCTGGGCTCGCCCACCCTTAATGAGCAGATGGATAACCTGCTCGCCCGCATGCGGCTCACCTTCTTGCTAGCAATCCCGCGCTACCCGCAGCTGCATGCGGACCACATTCAAGGCAATATCACCTTGGCCACGCTTATCGCAGATGGAAAACGCCTCGAGGCCGCCACGCTTTCGCATGACAGCCTCATGAATACCTGCGAGAAGATCCTCGCCGTGCTGGACGATTAAGGAATGAGAAAATCTTGATCGCGGGCGTTGGTCACGAGCATCTGGCCCGGTGCGTGCGTAATAGCTAAGCGCGGCTTAGATTCCATCACGATGGCCTGCGGGGTCACACCACAGGCCCAAAAGACCGGCAGGCAGCCCTCCGGCACTTCGCCCGGATCACCAAAGTCCGGGCGGTTCAAGTTCTCAATGCCAATGGCCGCCGGGTCACCCACGTGAACCGGGGCGCCGTGAACTGATGGGTAACGGGAGGTAATCCGCACGGCATCGGAGACCTGCGCGGCCGGAATAGGGCGCATGGAGACTACCATGGGCCCGGAAAAGACACCGGCCGGGGTGGTGGGAATCGTGGTTTTAAACATCGGCACGTTGCGCTGCTGGGCAATGTGCGCGACCTCAATGCCGTTATCCTGCAGCGCAGTCTCAAAGGTAAAAGAGCAACCGATGAGGAAGCTGACCATGTCTGGGGTGTAGTACGAGGTGGCGTCGGCAAGCGTGGCTGTATGCTCGCCGTTTTCAAAGACACGGTAGGCCGGAATATCGGTGCGGATATCCCCACCCGGCAGCAGCTCGGAGGTGTACTGACCGGCTTCCAGCACGCCCACAATCGGGCATGGCTTGGGATTGCGCTGGGCAAAGAGCAAGAAATCAAACGCGTATTCCTGCGGCACGGCCAGCAGGTTAGCCTGCATGAAACCGCGGGCATGCCCGGCGGTGGTGGCCATGTCATGGCTGCGCGCATACTCGCGCACCTGCTCTGGGGTCTGCATTATGCCCACAGCTCGGTGATGCCGGAGAAAGCCTTGAAGCCGATGAAGATGGTGAGTACCCACGCCAGGGTGCCGATAACCAGCAACCACTTGGGATACTTATAGCCCTGCAGGAGGTCGCGGCGGCGCCAGGCCACCCACATCACGAGGGCGAAACCGATGGGCAGGATCAGGCCATTGATGGCGCCGGCGAAGATGAGCAACTTCTGTGGCGCGGAGTTGATGGCTACGAAGACTACCGTGCACACCGCAATGAAAATAATGGTGAGGATATTGCGGGTGCGCGTCGAGGTGTCCTGGGAGGTCACGAAGGATACCGAGGTATAGGCGGCGCCGATAACCGAGGACAAACCGGCCGCGAAGAGGACCACGCCGAAGGCACGCAGGCCAAACTCGCCGGCGGCATTGTAGAAGGCATCGGCCGCGGTGTTGTCGTCCGAAAGCGCCACGCCGGTGGCGACCACGCCGAGAACCGCCAAGAAGAGGAGCATACGCATGATGCCGGTGACCACGATGCCGCTTACCGAGGTATAGGTAATGTTTTTGACGTTTTCCACGCCGGTGTGGCCGGAATCGATGAGGCGGTGCGCGCCGGCAAAGGTGATATAACCACCCACGGTGCCACCAATGATGGTGGTGATGACGAAGAAGTCGATCTCGCCCGGCGCGACGGTATTCTTGAGCGCCTCCCCCACCGGTGGCTGGCTGACCACCGCAACGTAGAGCATCAGCAGGATCATGACCGCGCCGAGGACCGCAACGAGACGGTCAAGCGCCATGCCCGCCTTCTTGGAGAGGAAGATAAAGATCGCGATGGCCGCGGCAATGACGCCGCCGATGCGCGAATCGATGCCCAGCATCGCATTAATGCCCAGGCCAGAACCGGCGATATTGCCAATATTGAAGACTGCGCCGCCGATGAACACGAATACGGCAAGCACCCAGCCCAGGCCAGGGAGCACGGTATTGCCCAAGGTATTGGCGCGCATGCCGGTCACGCAGAGAACTCGCCACACATTGAGCTGGATAGCGATGTCCACGAGGATGGACAGCATAATCGCAAATGCGAAGGATGCTCCCATCTGCACGGTAAAGACCGAGGTCTGGGTCAAAAATCCCGGACCGATGGCGGAGGTGGCCATGAGGAACATGGCACCGGCCATGGCGCCGAGGCCCTTGGGCGGGGTCTTGTCCCCCGCCTGCGCCGGAGTGGCGTGTGATGTCTCAGCACTCACTAGATTCACCTTTCGTGATGCAGGTCGCATTAATTTGTGATGCGCATCATCTTAAAGGTTGCTATGCCTTTTGTTCAACAACTTTTATGCGTTGTGGGGTGGCGCGGGGGTGATCTAGGCTACTTTTCTCGTTCGTTTTTCCAGGTGGCTGGCGATTATCCGCAATGCGTCGTCCGGCGCTTTCATATCGCTGGGGCCAAAGCGCAGCACCACGTATCCGCGGTTTTCTAGCGCTCGCTGCCTCTTTATCTGCTGCTTGACCACGTAAGCGGGCGCCTCGCCATAGGTACCGTCATATTTGGCATCGCCATCGACCTCGACAACCAGCCAGCCATCGAGACAAAGATCCGCCCGATATTTCCCGAGCAGCGATTTCTGGGGCTCAATTTTCACCTGCGGGAAACGCTCAATAATGAGGGCTCGCAGATAGGACTCATAGGGCGATTCCGATCCGCCGTACGCGTGCTCGATAACCTTACGCATGGCTGCTTGTCCCCTCGTGCGCTGCATTTTTGCCAGTTCTTCGCGCAAGTCATATGTGGTGACGTCGTGTTGCCTGAGGGCAGAATCGGTAGCTACCAGGCCATCCGGAAAGCCGTGTAGCCGGGCGATTTCGAGGCAGGTGCGGGCGGGATTCGTGGCGCGCACACCCGCAATCGACACCGTGGATTCTTGGAGGGACTTTACCCGGCGGTAACGGTAGCCTTTCGGGGTGAGTCTGCGTGGGGGAACGCTTCCCGAAGGCACCGCTAACTCCACCTCCTCCCCTTCCCTGGAAATTACCCATATTCCCCACAGCCGCGCGGCCGATTTGCTGATGAGGACGGCGCGGTGGGTGCTCCACCCGGCAGCGGCTACTTTGGCGAATTGTTGTTTATGGCGTACCCATTGCCTCCAGGTGGCTGTGGGTACGGCGATCCAGGGCGCTATCTGGGTGAGCTCACCGCTCTGGAGAGCTAAATGGTGCGGACTTTCGGCTCCGGCGTAACGAAGGTTGATGAAGTGATCTGTAATCATGGTTTCATCTTCGCGGCTGGCGGGGCGGGGCACGCGTCATGAGGCTCAGGAAGGTGAATTTCCGAGGGCCTTGAGTGGGGGTCGGAATATTAGGTCCAAGGTGATCGGGCCGAATTGAGGGCGTTGAGGCTGAATTGAGGGCGGGTTGTGCTCAGATCGGCTCGATCACATTCGACCTAAGGAGAAGCAGTTCACAGCGGCGGTGTGGGGGATAATTCAGCAGCGCGGTTAACCGTGCTTTACTAGAGATAATGGAACCCATCGAGCTCTCAGAACTAACCGGTACGCAATCGCGCACCTACGGCACCCGCAAGATCACCTCGGATATGGTCTCGGCACCAATCCACGTTGCGGTCGCACTCTGGGACGAGCGTTGGGATTCCGCCCCCAACGGCACCATCGAAGGCTGGGTCATCGCGGTCAATACTAAGCAGACGCGTTTTGTGCGCCGCGGCCAAACGAAGAAGGGCAATATCGTCGATATCGCCGTGCGCGAGGTCAACAGCGCGCTCAAGGGACTCGACGGACGAGTGTGGATTGTCACTGGTCGCAGGCAGAACGCGTTGCGAGCGGCACTCACGGCTGACGGTTTCACGGTGACGGGAAGCTTTGCGGGAGAAAATAGGGCGTCGAAAAGCGCGAGCTCTGTGCGCAGAAAACAAGCCGGCCTGACCGCCCGGAAGGCCCGAAAGATGGGTGAGGCGCCGAAAAAGAAGCAAGCGGCACAGGTAGAGACGCCGAAAGCGCACTGGTGGCCGAACTTCTCGCGCGCCTCCTCGTGGGCCGAGGGCGAGGTGGTGCGCATAGCCACCGATGCTTCCTCGGATACTGTATTCAAGGGGTCGATGTGCTTCGTTGCGGGAAACGGCGACTACCGGTTACGGACTCGAGAAACCAAGGCGAGCACAGATGAGCTTGAGCTCGAAGCACTGACGCTCGCACTGAAATACCTGCTCAAGGTGGGTGCGCGCAAGGCGGTCATTGAGTCCGATTCCGTAGCCGCTTTGGAGGCGGTCGAGCAGATTGTGCATAAGCGCGGCTCTAAAGCATCACGGCCGGGGCGCACGTGGCGAGGGGTGTCTTCGGGTGCGCGGTCCCGATTCCAGCAAGCTTGGGGCGATATCCAAGGCCAATGCGAGGTCGACATTCGCCGTGTGCTCGGGCATGCGGGCGATCCGCTGAATCGGGCGGCCGACCAGATTGCGTACATGGGGTTGCGCGCGATTGCGCATCCAATGAAGCAGTCTCGCGAGACGCTGCGCGAGGGGATTCAGAAAGCTCTCTCGGCGTTGTGAACCAAACGCTAAAGGCTTAGGGCTGATCTGATCAGGCCGAATTGAGGGAGTTAGGGCCGATCTGAGGCGGCCCAGCCTTCAGATCAGCCTGATCAATATGGACCTAACGACGAGAGGCGCGCTGGGGGTCGCGACCGAGCCGAGCCCGGAGGCGGAGCTTAAGCCAGGCGGCGGGCGCCGTCTCCCGGGCGAGCCACCAAGAAGGTGGGCTCTGGGAAGCCGCGGGATGCCGCGGCGTCGTGGATGGCTTCGGCGGTGGACTCGACGGCGGAGCGCGGGATGAGCGCGATGACGGCGCCGCCGAAGCCGCCACCAGTCATGCGGGCACCGAGTTCACCGGCCGCGGTGAAGGCGGAGTCGAGTTCCGGAGTGGTGACTTCGTACAGGTCGCGCAGGGAAAGGTGGCTTTCGCGCATGAGGCGGCGGAACTTTGCCAGGTCGGAAGAGGTGAGCGCGGTGGCGGCGTCGAGGGTGCGAGCGGTTTCGTCCACCACGTGGCGCACGCGGCAGCGGTAGAGTTCCGCGTCGGCGGGGTTGACGGTGGCGGCAAAGGCGACGGCATCCGGGATTTCGCGAATGGTGTGGCCGGCGGCAGACTGGACGGCGTCGATGATGCCGCGGCGGGAGGCATATTGGCCGTCGGAAAGCGTGTGCGGGGCATTGGTGTCCGCGATAAGCAGCACCATGTCCTGGGCCTCGATATTGAACGGCACGCGCTCGACGGCGCCGGTGGCAAAATCCAGGAAGAGGGCCTTTCCACGCTGACCGAAGAGGCTGGCGTTTTGGTCCAGGCCGCCGGTAGAGGCGCCAACCACCTCGTTTTCGGCGCGGATGCAAGCCTGGGCCAGCTGCGCGCGGGCGGCGTCATCGGGAGCTTTGCCGTGGCAAAGCTCGTAGGCGGCCACGGCAACGGAGCACTCGAGGGCGGCGGAGCTGGACAGACCAGAGCCGACGGGGACATCGGAGACGATGGCAATATCGAGGCCGGCGCAGGTCAGAACGTCCGCGGCAGTGGCGGCCCAGACGGTGCCGGCGACGTAGCCGGACCAGTCGGAAGGGTGGCCAGGGCGGACTTCGGAGAGTGGGAGGCTGGCCTGGGCAACGCTGCCGTCGTATTCGGAGGCTATCCGGAGAAGGCCATCGGTGCGGGGTGCGACGGCGACGGCGGTGTTTTGTTCCAGCGCAAAGGGAATGGAGGCGCCGCCGGCGTAATCGATGTGCTCGCCGATGAGGTTGACGCGGCCGGGAGCGGCCCACACGCCGGCGGGCTCGGGCGCGTCCGGAAAGGAAGCGGCGAAGAGGTCGCGGGCTGCGGCGGCAAGCTCGTCATCGCTGCGGGTGTCAATCCAGTTAAGCATCCCAGATCTCCTTGAAGCGGGCGGCGATGCGCTCCGGGGTGGTGTCATTGATCCACACGGCCTGCGAGGACTCGGAACCGGCAAGGTACTTCATGCGGCCGGGCGATCGCATGAGCGAAAAGAGCTGCAGGTGCATGCGGATGCCGGGGCGCAGGTCCGGATCCACCGGCGCCTGGGTCCAGCCGGCGATATACGGGGTCTTGTCCACGCCATCGAAGAAGCGGTCCACGGCGGAGTACAGCTTTTTGAGGAGGGGTGCGAGGTCGGCGCGTTGGGCGTCGGAAAGCGCGGCGAAATCGGGTACTTCCTCGTTGGGCAGGACCATGGCTTCGAGCGGCCATTTGGCGGCGGCGGGAACGAAGACGGTGAAGTGCTCGGTTTCGGTGATGATGCGGGTGCCGGCGGCGCGCTCGCGATCGAGGAGATCCTGGAAGAGGTCGCCGTCATAGGCGCGGGCAGAATCCACAATGGAGCGCAGGCGCGGCGAAAGGAACGGATAGGAGTAAATCTGGCCGTGCGGGTGTTGGAGGGTCACGCCGATTTCCTCGCCGCGGTTTTCAAAGGGGAAAACCTGCTGCACGCCGTCGATCTGGGATAGCGCGGCGGTGCGGTGAGCCCAGGCCTCGATGACGGTGCGGATGCGCGATTCCGGCAGGTCCTTGAAGGATAGGGCTGGGTCCTCAGTAAAGCACACCACCTCGCAGCGGGCGCGGGCCGGAAGGCGCGGCACCATGCCGAGCAGGTTATCCTCCTCCGGATGCTCGATGTCTGCGGCAGTAGCAAAGGACGGGAAGCGGTTTTCAAAGACCACCACGTCATAGCTGGGGCTGGGGATCTCCGTGGGCAGCTGGCCTTCGCGCGTGGGCGCCAGGGGGTTCTCGTTGGCCGGTGGCAAGAAGGTACGGTTCATGCGGTGGGCGGCAAAGGCCACCCAATCCCCCGTTAGGGGATCCCGGCGCATTTCGGAAGCGGGGGCGACGGTGGGGATGTCGCGGGCGTCGACAAGCACGCGGTCGGGATGGGGCTGGTCGTCGAAGTAGAGGATCTCGCGGCCGTCGGCAAGCGTGGCAGAGGTAATCTCAACCATTAGTTTTCTCCTGGGATGGTGATGGGCTTCAGGCGCGCCCACAGCACAAAGGCGGCGGCCACGGCCAGCAAAGCAAGGCTTGCCCATAGGTTATCGCTAGCGTTCTTCGCCTGCCCGGTATCCGGGTTGATGCCTGGGTCAAGGAAGAAATAGCAGCCGAGCAAAATCAGGCCGTAGAGGCCGAGGAGTGCGGCGATGACATTGCGCAGGTCGAATGCGCCCGCGCGCTTTTTCTCAGACATGTTGGGCTCCTTAGGCGAAGATGACGTTGAGGGCTACGGCCATCACCAGGCAAATGATGCCCAGCGGGACGGTCTGCTGGTACCAGGGCAAGGACTTTTCGGTGTAGTCCTCAAAGTGGTCCTTGGGGGTCACGGAAGAGACGAAGCCAACCAGCTCGCTATCCGGCTTGGGCTGGGTGAACAGGGTGACCACGATGGACACCAGGATATCCACCACAAAGGCCACACCGGCCGCCACAAAGGCCGTGCCTTGGCCCGGCAGGTTGATCATGTCCGTGAAGGACGCGACGTACCAGAAAGCGATGGCGGAACCGGTACCGGCCACAAGACCGGACCAACCGGCGTGCGGGGTCATGCGCTTCCAGAACATGCCCAGAATGAAGGTGGCAAACAGCGGCGCATTAAAGAAGCCAAACAGGGTTTGCAGGTAGTCCATGATATTGCCAAAGTTCTGCGCGAGCAGCGCGGTAAAGATGGCAATAGCGGTGGCGATAATCGTGGCGATGCGGCCGAACTTCAGGTAGTAATCATCCTCGCGGTCCTTGACCACATAGGTCTGCCAGATGTCATAGGAGATGACGGTATTAAAGGCCGAGATATTCGCGGCCATGCCGGCCATGAAGGAAGCCAGCAGGCCGGCGATCGCCACGCCCAGCAGGCCATTGGGCAGAAGGTCGCGCATGAGCAGCAAGATGGCGTCATTCGGCTCCGCGCGCTCCTCCATCAAGTCGGCCACGGAAACGGAGGCAACCATGCCTGGAATGACCACGAGGAAGGGCACGAACATCTTGGGGAAGGCGCCGATAATCGGCGTCTTACGGGCGGCGGAAATGGAATCGGAGGCCATGGCGCGCTGAACTTCCACGAAGTTGGTGGTCCAGTAACCAAAAGAAAGCACGAAGCCGAGGCCCAGCACGATGCCGATGACGGACCACACGGGATTCTCAAAACCGGAGATATCCGTGCCCGGCCAAGTGTGGAAGTGCGATTCCTGGGCCACCGCGTCCTTCAGCCCGCTCCAACCACCAACGCGGTTCAAACCAATGATGGTCAGCGGGGCGAGTGCGGCGATGATGACGAAGAACTGCAGCACCTCGTTATAGATGGCGGCCGAAAGTCCGCCCAGGGTGATATAGGACAGCACGATGATGCCGGCCACGAGGAGCGATACCCACATCTGCCAGCCCAGCAGGGCCTCTACGATGGTGGCCAGCAAGTACAGGTTCACGCCGGCAATAAGCAGCTGGGCCACGGCGAAAGAAATCGCATTGACCAGGTGCGCGGCGTTGCCAAAGCGCTTGCGCATGAACTCCGGCACCGAGCGCACCTTGGAGCCGTAGTAGAACGGCATCATCACAATGCCCAAAAAGACCATGGCCGGGATGGCGCCGATCCAGAAGTAGTGCATGGTTTGGAAGCCGTACTCCACGCCATTGGCGGACATACCAATGATTTCCACGGCACCCAGGTTGGCCGAGACGAAGGCCAGTCCGGTCACCCAGGCTGGCAGTCCCCGGCCGGAGAGGAAGAAGTCGATGGAGCTAGACACTCGGGCCTTGGCGGCCCAGCCGATGCCTAGTACGAAGAGGAAGTAGATGGCTACCAAGAAGTAGTCCACCCAGGAGGCATCGAGCCTCAATACGGATTCAGCAGTCTCCATGGCTGACCTTTCTAGTTATTGTTCTCTGCTGCAAGGCGCAGCGTGAATCTCTGCGGGTTCTGAGCGCTCAGGCGCGCGAGGTCTTCCCCGCTGCGCAGCGCATTCGGCGGCGCGCTCATGGGCTCCACGGCTAATGCCTTGCCGGGGCCACCTGCCCGCGGGAAATCGGCCGGGGTAAACATCTGCACCCAGTTCAGGCCTTCGCCCATCTCCAGGCGCACACCCTTTCCGCCGGCCGAATACACGGCCGTCAGTGGGCCTTCGCCGTGGAAGCAATCGTCCCAGTCCACCTCGGCGATGGGCTGATTAACAATGCGCACCTGCTCCGTCTTTCCCGTAGGCAGGTTGCGGGCGCCTAGCAAGTAGCGCTTGCCGACGTCCACACTGAGCACCGCCTCCTCCGCCCCAGCTCCCTGTGGGGAGAGGTAGAGGTGCAGCCCATAGGCGAAGGGAACCTCGCCGGGTTCCGCGGTGCGGGCGGTGAGCTGGTGGTGCAATCCCCGCTCATCGAGGGCGTAGGTGGCCTCTAGTTGAATCGCCCACGGCCAGCCCTGGCGCGGCTCAATATCAAAGGCAAGAGCCACCCGGTTGTCCGAGCGTTCCGTGACGCGCCACCAATCCACCGCGAATCCATGGATGGCGTTATTGCGCTCCGGCTCCGTGATCTCTAGCTGGTGGGCGGTCCCCTGCCATTCAAACCAGCCATCTTCGGTGCGATTGGGCCACGGCGCCAGCACCACTCCGGCCATCAGCGGCGGCTTGCCTTCGTAGCTTTCTACTAAGGGCGCGCCGCGATAGGTCAGCGCTTTGAGTGTACCGCCGAATAGACCAATCTCTGCCGCATAATCGCCATGGGCAAGTGCGACGCTGGGGTAGTCAGCGTCAGGGCCAGCTGCTCCTCCACTGGTCATAACAAAGACCTTTCTGGCTATAACTTTCGTTGGATTTAGCCTAGGAGTACGGCGAAGCGCCGGTCAATCGTTTGCATAACTTCCGGCTCAAACTCACTGTTTCAGCAGCTCACCGCCCCTTGAGTTAACCTCCAGTTAACCTCTTTCGGGGCTGGAAGCGCCGGTAGGAAACAAGCCGCCACACAGGGCGGGAGCACTATCCCTGCATCCGCCGCCACACTATTCGCGCCGCGGAGTGTGGCGTGGCCAAGACTTCGCGCAGGTAATTGCGCGGCATCAACCGCCACGGGGTACACGCGGGATGCAGGCGCACGGCAATGCCGAGGTGCCAGGCCCACAACGCGGTGCGCAGGACATGAAAATCATTGGTCACTACCTGCAACACGGCATCCGGAGCCAAGCGGTGGGCATTTTCTAGATTTTCATTGGTGCTCGTGGCTTCCGGTTCCACCACTACCCGCTCGGCCGGCACACCGCGCTCGATGAGGTATGTAGCCATGGGTCCCGCCTCACCACGGCCGGAGACAATAATCTGCTGACCGCTATAGAGAGCCAACGCCTTGTCTAGGCGCGAGCGCAGCATAGCGCCGGGATAGCCATGGGTTACGCGGGAGCCCAAGACGAGAAGCGGGTCAGACATGAATACCAGCATAGACTTGCCGGCTCTTGACATGAAGATGGAAATAGCCGTACCTTTAACTCAAATGTGCAATCGATTGCACCCAGGAGGGCCGGAAGCCGGCTCATACGCCTAAACCAAGGAGGACAGCATGGCCGGAACCACGCTCAAGGACGTGGCCGCTGCTGCTGGAGTATCCATTTCCACCGCGTCCCGCTCACTTTCGGGCAACCCAGCCATCTCGGAGGCCACGCGCCAGCGCGTCAAGGATACGGCCATCAAGCTCAACTATAGGCCCAATGCCCAAGCCCGAGCATTGCGCAGCTCCCGATCTAACGCCATCGGCTTGGTCATCCCCAGCCTAGATAATGCCTACTTCGCCGCGATGGCCGCAGCCATTGAAGAAGCCGCCGATAAGCACGGATTTGCCACGATGATTACCAGTTGTGGCGAGGATCCACAGCGCCTAGTCAAGGCCCTCGATGCCCTGATGGAACGCCAGGTAGACGGCATTATCGCGGTACCGCTCGAAGGCGCCGAAGAAGCGCTGGAGCAGGCTCGCGCTTACCGTCCACTCGTGCTCATTGACCGCACCCTGGGCCCGATTCCAGCAGTGCTATCAGACCCCCACTCGGGCATGAAACAAGCCGTGGAACAGCTCAAAGAGAAGGGGCATACGCACATCGGCTACCTGTCCGGGCCGCAGGAAACCTCCACCGGCCGCCAGCGCCTCCACGCATTCAAAGCCGCCACCCGCGGTATGCCTACCCATATCCACCACGGCAGCTACCGCCACCGCGAGGGCTATAAGGGTGCTATCGCACTCCTGCAGGAAGGCGTCACCGCGCTCATTGCCGGAGATTCCATGATGACGGCCGGCGCGCTGGAGGCCTGTCATAATGCGGGCAAGCGCATCGGAGAAGAAATCGCGCTCGTCGGCTTCGATGACTTCATCTACCTGCGCTTCCAACCCTCCCCTATCTCAGTGGTAGACCAGGATGTGGCCAGAATGGGCGAGACCGCCACGGCCAAGCTCATCGCGGCGATCAATGATAAGCACCAACCGGAAGGCGAGGTGCTAGAAACCCGTTACATCCCGCGCATGTCCACCGCCCACCAACTCGATGGAGCCACGCCATGAGTGACTGCGTTTTGCGCCTGGACAATGTCACCAAATCCTTCGGACCGGTGGAAGTCATTAAGGGTGTAGACCTCACCGTCCGCCGCGGCCAGGTGCAGGCCTTGCTGGGTGAAAATGGCGCGGGAAAATCCACCCTCATCAAGATGATTGCCGGCGTGCACGAACCAGATTCCGGCCGCATCCTGGTAGATGGCGCAGAGGTGAAAATCCCAGATACCAAGGCATCTGAGGCGCTGGGCATCGCCACCATTCACCAAGAGCTCAACCTTGTGCCCACCATGTCCGTGGCCGAGAACATCATGCTCGGGCGCACCCCACGCCGCTTTGGGTTGATCAATCGCAAGCACCTCAAGGCACAAGCCCAAGCGGCACTGCGTCTTATCGGCTTGGACGTGGACCTAGACATGCCGGTGGGTGAGCTGGGTGTGGCCAAGCAGCAGCTCGTGGAAATCGCCAAGGCGCTGTCTATGAACGCGCGCATTCTCATCCTGGACGAGCCCACAGCCGCGCTCACCGGCAAGGAGGTCGATGCACTCTTTGCTGTGCTCGAGGAGCTCAAGGCTAAGGGTGTGGCCATGGTCTTTATTAGCCACCACTTGGAGGAGCTGGCGCGCATTGCAGAGACCATCAGCGTGCTGCGCGATGGCTCTTTCATCGCCGAGGTCCCAGCCGATACGGACGAAGACGAGCTGGTACGGCTCATGGTCGGCCGCGAGATTGAAAACCAATACCCGCGCGAGGTTCCTCCCGAGCGCGGCGAGGCACTGCTGGAGGTCTCCGAGCTGACTGCCGACGGCGCCTTTCACGACGTCACCTTCACCGTCCATGCCGGCGAAGTCGTTGGCCTCGCCGGGCTCGTAGGAGCCGGCCGCACCGAAATCATTCGCGCCATCGCGGGCGCTGACCCGTACGATTCCGGCACCATCCGCGTCGGCGGCACGCAGCTGCGCGGCGGCGATATTCGCGGCGCCATCCGCGCCGGCGTGGGCCATATCCCCGAAGACCGCAAGTCCCAAGCGCTAGTTCTAGATGCCTCCGTGGGCGATAACCTCGGATTCGCCACCCTCTACCCCACCGCTAAGGCGGGGCTAGCAGACCGCAGCGGCCAACGCCGCCGCGCCGGTGACGTAGCGGAGAAGCTGCGCATTCGCATGGCCGATCTCTCCCAGCCCATCCGGAACCTATCCGGCGGCAATCAACAAAAGGCGGTCTTTGGCCGCTGGGTGCTGGCCGGCTCCAAGGTCCTCCTCCTCGATGAGCCCACCCGCGGCGTCGACGTCGGCGCCAAGGTGGAGATTTACAACATCATCAATGAAGTCACCGCTGCCGGCGGCGCCGTGCTCATGGCCTCCTCCGATCTGCCTGAGGTGCTCGGCATGTCCGACCGCATCCTCGTCATGTCCGGCGGCCAACTCGCTGGACAGTTACCTAAGGACTCCACCCAAGACGAGGTCATGGCCTTTGCCGTATCCAATGTGACCTCTTCTACCACCGCCTCTGCTGCCGCACCTGCCGGCATTAACCCCAAGGATGAAGCATGACCAAGAATCGAGTAGTTAATTGGGCGATGAATAATGGTGCGCTCGTCGGCCTCATCGCCCTGTGCATCGCGCTGTTTATCGCTACGCCGTACTTCCTCACCGTGGCGAACCTGCTCAATATCGGCATCCAGGCCGCCACGGTGGCCATCTTGGCCTTCGGCATGACCTTTGTCATCGTCACCGCAGGCATCGACCTCTCAGTGGGCTCGGTCGCCGCGCTCGGCGCCATGGTCTCTGCCTATATGTTCTCCACAGCGGGACTGCCTGGCTGGCTCACCCTGCTTCTCGGCCTGATCGTGGGTGCGCTGGCCGGCGCCATCTGCGGCATGGCCACCGCGTGGGGCAAGATCCCCTCTTTCATTGCGACGCTGGCCATGATGTCCATCGCCCGCGGCCTCACCCTGGTCATTTCCCAGGGCTCGCCAATTGAAACTGCCCCGTCCGTCAATGCCTTTGGTGGCGATATCGCCGGCTTCCCCGTGCCCATCATC
Organism: Corynebacterium sp. S5S1; assembly: GCF_001913985.1. Taxonomy (NCBI): domain Bacteria; kingdom Bacillati; phylum Actinomycetota; class Actinomycetes; order Mycobacteriales; family Corynebacteriaceae; genus Corynebacterium; species Corynebacterium sp. S5S1. The sequence continues at coordinate 14,327 of NZ_MKXT01000012.1, read as the reverse complement.
ATGATGGTTATCGCCGGGCTCATCTGTTGGTTCATCTTGGAGCGCACGGTGCTCGGCCGTTCCATGTACGCCATCGGCGGCAACCTGGAGGCCGCCCGCCTCTCGGGCCTGCCGGTCAAGCGCATCCAGATCGCTGTCTTTGCGCTCTCCGGTTTCTTCGCCGCCTGGGCCGGCATGGTCATGGCCGGCCGCCTCGAATCCGCACAGCCGCAGGCCGGCACCGGCTATGAGCTCGATGCCATCGCGGCCGTCGTCATCGGCGGCGCCTCGCTCTCCGGTGGCCAAGGCAAGGCCACCGGCACACTGGTCGGCGCGATCTTGCTAGCGGTCATCCGCAATGGCTTGAACCTGCTCAACGTCTCCTCTTTCTGGCAGCAGATCGTCATCGGCCTGGTCATCGCGCTGGCCGTTGGCTTCGACGTCATTCGCAATAAGACGGCCAACTAAGGAGCACCCGCTATGAAAAAGCTCATCGCCGCCCTCCTCGTACCTGCCCTCGCGCTGGGCCTTGCCTCCTGCAATCGCTCGGAAGAAGACCGCAACCGCATCACTCTTGCGCTCTCCACGCAGACCAATCCCTTCTTCGTCGAGCTGCGCCACGGCGCACAAGATAAGGCCAAGGAACTCGGCGTTCCGCTAGACATCCAAGACGCTTCCGATGACCCCGCCCAGCAAGTCAATCAGCTGGGCAATGCCACTTCCATGGGCGCCAAGGTCGTCGTGGTCAACCCCACCGATTCCGATGCCGTCGCTCCAGCCGTGCGTGGCATCAAGAATGACGGCGTGCCCGTCATCGGCGTGGACCGCGATGTCAACGGCGTTGAGCTGGATTCCATGGTGGCTTCCGATAACGTCGCCGGCGGCGCGCAGGCTGCGGATAAGCTCGCCGAATCCATTGGGAAGAAGGGCGATATCCTCATCCTGCAGGGCACCGCCGGTACTTCGGCCTCACGCGAGCGCGGTAAGGGCTTTGAAGAGCAGATTGCGAAGTACGGGGACATTCGGGTCGTCGGCAAGCAATCGGCGAATTTCGACCGCACCGAAGGCCTCAACGTCGCCACCAACCTGCTGCAGGCCAACCCGGATATCAAGGCCATCTTTGCAGAGAACGATGAAATGGCGCTCGGCGCGGTCGAAGCTTTGGGTTCGCGCGCCGGATCTGAGGTCAAGGTGGTGGCTTTTGATGGCACCTTCGATGGCCTCAAAGCGGTCAAAGATGGCAAGCTGGAAGCTACCATCGCCCAGCAGCCCGCAGAGCTCGGTGCCCGCGCCATCGAACAAGCCGCAGCGCTCCTGCACGGTGGCGCGGCGGAGAAGAGCGTCCCCGTCGAGGTCATCACCGTCACCCGCGACAATGTGGAGGATTTCCAATGAGCAAGCTAACCGTCGTCGGTTCCATCAATGCCGATCTCATCGTGCACGCCGATCGCCACCCGCAACCCGGCGAGACCCTGCTGGGCTCCGGCGGCGACATCTTGGCCGGAGGCAAGGGCGCTAACCAGGCTGTCGCGGCCGCACAGCTGGGCGCCACTGTGGCCTTCGTGGGCGCGGTCGGCTCCGATCCCTATGCCGAGCCTGCCATGCACTATATGCGCACCTCCGGCATAGATCTGGCCGCCGTGGAACAGGCCGATACCAACACCGGCCTCGCCGTCATCACCGTCTCGGCCGATGGCGAGAACACCATCGTCATCTCCCCCGGTGCCAACGCGCTTGTCGACGCCCCCTTTGTCTCCTCCCGCGCTTCCACCATCGCCGATGCCGATGTAGTCCTCCTCCAGGGCGAAATCCCCGCCTCCGGTTTCCAGGCCGCGGTCGAGGCGGCCCAAGGCCGAGTGGTGGTCAACCTCGCGCCCGTGGTCAAGGTCGACCGCGACTCGCTTCTGCAGGCCGATCCCCTCCTAGCCAATGAACACGAGGCCGGGCTCATCTTGGACCAGCTCGGTCTACCATCTGAAGGCGCCCCGCGCGAGCTCGCCCACCGCCTAGTAGAGGCCGGCTTCCGGTCCGTCGTGCTGACCCTCGGCGCCCACGGCGCCTACGTAGCCACCCCAGAGGGCGGCACGGATATCCCCACCCCGCGCGTGACTGCCGTGGATACCACCGGCGCCGGCGATGCCTTCGCAGGTGCCTTCTGCGCCCAGCTCCTCACCGGTGCCTCGCTTGTCGATGCCGCCACTTTCGCCGCCCGCGTCGGCGCCTTCGCCGCCACCGGCAACGGCGCGCAACCGTCCTACCCCACCACCGAATCCGCCCTACCGGAGGTCACCGATGCGTAAATCCGGCCTGCTCAATCCCGCACTCACCAGCGCCGTCGCACGCCTCGGGCACACCGATACCTTTGTCATCGCTGATTGCGGCCTTCCCATCCCCCACGATGTTCCCGTCATCGACCTCACGCTGACCTTCGGCATCCCCACCTTTGCCGATACCCTGGCCGCCCTCCTTGAGGAGGTCGTGGTCGAAGCCGGGACCATCGCCGATACCACCCCGCCCGAAGTGCGCTCCCTGCTTCCCGCGGTACCGCTTACCGAGGTCTCCCACGATGACCTCAAGCGCGAGGTCGCCCGCGCCTCCTTCGTCGTGCGTACCGGTTCCACCACGCCGTTTGCCAATGTCATCTTGCGCTCCGGCGCGCCCTTCTAGCGCTTATAGACGTTTCCGCGTGCCCCTACTGTAAACACTTCCACCAGCACTTCTTGCTCCTCTACGGAGTACAGCACGCGGTAATTTCCCACCCTTATTCTTCGGCCACTCTTGCCGGACAAAGCGATAGATCCTGGTGGATATGGGTCTTGGGCCAGTCCACCGATCGCACGCTTAATCCGTTGATATTGCTTTCGGTTTCCCTGATGGATTTTTGTAACTCCCGGTTGGCCTGCCGCGTAAACGTGATGTTGTATCCCATAACCTCTTAAAAAATTGTACTCTTTGCTAACTTAGTACTAGTAGTACTTTGATGTTTAGGAGCTTTACATTGTCTTTGCCACTTTCCGAACTCCGCACCCGCCTAGGCCAGGTCATTGACCAAGCCCACTACGCAGGCACCCGCACCGTTGTCACCCGCAACGGTAAGGAAGCCGCAGTTATCATTTCGCCTCAGGAACTAGCTTTCCTTGACCGCCTCGAAGCCGCTGCAGATGCTGAATCTCTCCGCCAAGCCCGCGCCGCCGATACCGGCGAACGCTTCTCTTTTGAGCAGGTCACGAAAGAAATCGAAGGGCGCTAGCCGTAAATTGGCTCGGCTTCATACCCGACTAAAAGCCAATGCCAACGCCACACGGATTCGTGAGCATGAGAACCGAAATTCGTTCGCCCCTCATGAGCCTCAGTAATCTGCTGAACCACATCCACTAAGTGATGCTTAACGCAGCTTCCTGAATAGCGAAGAACGGTATACCCTCTTAGCGCCGCATCATTTCCCTTCCAGCGGTCTTTAACGAAGGTCCCCAAATCCTCCGCCTTATGGAAGTCATAGCCATCGATTTCAACGGCGACTTTCCCTACAACGATGTCCCATAGATAGGGACCTATCTGGTGGTTCACCTGAACCTTCTTCCCACGACGCTGAAGCGCGCGGACTACTTTCCTTTCTGCTTCGCTATCGGCACCTACCGCAGATTTGTTCACTACTTCCCGAACCCGAGCAGGTACCCGCGCGATACATCCGAGGTCTTTTTCTAAGGCTTGCTTACCGCGCCTGTTTTGATATCGCGTTTCAAGCATTGTTACTGCTTGATCGTCATCCACCGCAGCCGCCGCTAGCAGGGGATTTTGCACAGGCATACCTTCAAACGTAAATCTCGTTTTCTGCCGAGTTCTCTCGACTTCAAACCACTGCGAACCACTCACGACATGCCTGTAGGCAAATTTCAGAGGAAAGGTCATCTCCTTCTTGGAGTACAGCTGCACCGCAGAGCTTCCTGCGAGCATGATTCCAGGCCACCGCTTGTGTAGGATGCGAGCTACCTCCATGGGAGTCGGTTCCCGCCACGTATAGATCCCGCGGCCGATTCGGATTATCTTTCCATTCGCTACATGAGTTTGCAGTTCTCCCCTGCTTAGGCCTGAAACCAGTACTTCTTCCATGCTTCCCCCCTTTGAGCATTATCTCCCTGCCCGAAAGCTTAAAGCACGCTTCCTCACGCCGCAGGCTACAGCGATGCAAAGCAAGCACGTTTTACCCTTTTCCTCCTCGAATTTTGCCTAATTGTGCTTGTTTTGCATGTTGGTAAGGGGCGACGAGAACTTCGCTAGAGCTTAGGAGACAGAACAAGCACGTTTTGCCGAAAAACTACATGGCTATGGCTAAAACGCGCTTGTTTTGTTCGGCTTTAGACCGGAAAGCTACTCTCCCAGCAGCTTGTCGCGCAGGTTCTTATCCTTCTGCTCGACCTCTTCGGCCATGCGCTTTTGGTAATCCACCATCTTATCTTGGATGACGGGATCGCCAGCGCCGAGGATGCGCGCAGCAAGCAGGCCGGCGTTTTTTGCACCGCCGATGGAGACGGTGGCAACCGGCACGCCACTAGGCATCTGCACGATGGATAGGAGGGAGTCGAGGCCATCGAGCTCCTTCAGTGCGCGGGGGATGCCGATGACCGGCAGCGGCGTGGCCGCGGCGACCATGCCAGGCAGGTGCGCGGCACCGCCGGCGCAGGCGATAATCGCCTTCAACCCGCGGGTATGGGCTTCCTTTGCATAGGCCAGCATCTTGTCCGGGGTGCGGTGGGCGCTGACCACGCCGACCTCGAAGGGGATGCCGAAGTCCGCGAGGACCTGAGCGGCGGGTTCAACGGTGGGCCAATCGGAATCGGAGCCCATGATGATGCCTACATGCGGTTGCATAATGTCCTTTCTACAGACAGGAATTTAAGCCCATTCGGCGTGCACGAGGAAGTATGCGGCCTGGCGGGCAATGGTCAGGGTCTCGTCGGTATCTTCACCAGTGACGTTGACGTGGCCAATCTTGCGGCCAGGGCGGTGATCCTTGCCATAGAGGTGAATCTTGGCCTGCGGATAGCGCTCCATGACTTCCCTGACGCGCTCCGGCATAGGCATAGCAGGATCTTCGTCAGCGCCCAAGACATTGGCCATGACGGTGACGGGGGCAAGCGTGTCGACTGCGCCCAAGGGGAGGTCGAGCACGGCGCGCAAGTGCTGCTCAAACTGCGAGGTGACACAGCCATCCTGGGTCCAGTGGCCGGTGTTATGCGGGCGCATGGCCAGTTCGTTGACGGAGATATCCTCGCCCTCAGGGCCGTCGAAGGCAAAGAGTTCGACGGCCAGCACGCCGGTCACGCCGAGGGACTCGGCGATGGTGAGACCCAACTCGGAAGCGCGCTGGGCAAGTTCCGGTGCGAGGCCGGGGGCGGGAGCTATAGCCTCGGCACAAATGCCGTTTTCCTGGCGGGACTGGGTAATCGGCCACACCTTAGCCTCGCCGGAAGGGCGACGGGCAACGAGGATGGAAAGCTCGCGGGTAAGTTCCACCTTTTCCTCGGCCATCAGCGGGGTTCCGGCCTCGAGTAGCTCGGAGACCAGCTCAAAGCAATTATCGGCGGTGGGGAACCATACGCCCTTGCCGTCGTATCCACCGCGGCGTGCCTTGAGGCATACGCGGCCATCGACGGTGTCGAAAAAGGCGCGGGCATCGGCCACCGAGTCAATGGCGGCAAAGCGCGGCACGGGAGCGCCCAGCGCGGCGAGCTTTTCGCGCATCTTGAGCTTATCCTGCGCGTAGATAAGAGCGGTGGGCTGGGGCTGGACGTTAAATCCGGCGTCGATAAGCGCGGCGGAGTGCTCGTTGGGCACATGCTCATGCTCGAAGGTGATGGCATCCGCGCCCTCTGCCACGCCGCGCAGCTCCTCCAAGGAGGTGTAATCCCCCAGCACCACATCTGGGGTGACCTGCGCGGCGGAGGAATCCGGCTTGCTAGCCAGAATCCGCAGGTGAATATCGAGTTCTGCGGCGGCCGGCTGCATCATGCGGGCCAGCTGGCCGTCGCCACAAACAGTTACAATAGGCTTTAAGTCACTCACGTCCCCCAATACTAGCCTGGATACTATGTTCACCCGTCATACCATCTTCCAAAACTCACTCCTGACCGCTTTGCTGGACGGCATTTATGACGGCGAAATGACCATTTCGGAACTGCTAGGCAAGGGCAACTTCGGCCTAGGCACCTTTGATGGCTTGGACGGGGAGATGATCATTTTGGATGGCACCTGCTACCAACTGCGTGGCGATGGCTCCGCGCAGATTGCAGATTTGGATCAGCGCACTCCCTACGCGGTGGCCACGAACTTTGTCCCGCGCATTACTGCCGACGCCCCCGCGGGCCTACGCCGAGATCAGCTCTCCGCGTTCATCGATAAGCTCGAGCCCTCCGCTAATTACATGTACGCGGTGCGCATCGTGGGCACCTTTAAGGAGGTGACCACCCGCACGGTGGTCAAGCAAGAAAAGCCCTACCCGCCAATGTCCGAGGCCGTTGGCGGCGACAAGGAGCTGCATTTTAAGGACGTCGAGGGCATCATCGGCGGCTTCCGCACCCCCGTGTATGAAAAGGGAATCTCGGTACCGGGCTGCCACGTGCACTTTATCGACGCCGCCCGCACCACCGGTGGCCACGTGCTGGACTACGTAGTGGATAAGGCAACGGTTGAGCTCTGCCCCGCCTCCGACCTAGAGCTGCGCCTGCCGTTGACACAGGAATTCAGCCGGGCCAACCTCTCCCCCGAGGATCTGGATAGCCAGCTGCACACCACCGAGGTTAAAACCAAGGGCGATCATTAATAATCTCTGCCACGCGCTTGGGCTTGGCCACATTGGGAAAATACATGGCCCGGTCCCAGCCGTGAATTGCTAGGGACACCCCGCCCCGGCGCTTGCGGGCGCCGCGGATATCCTGCAGCGGAATCGAATCGATATTGCGGCCCTCGCGTGCGATGACGCGCCTATTAGTAACAATGAAGCGCTTGCGGCGAGCCTTATAAAGAGGAATGAGAAAGCGCCAGATTCCCAGCAGCGCCCATACCGCGACGAGGCCATTGCGCAGCATCGGATCTACCGCTTGGACATCGCACCAGCCGATGGCAATCCACAGCAGGCCGGTGATGAGGATGAGCTCGAGGAAGGGGAAAATCAGCGCGCGAAACGGCGCGGAGACATCCGCGCGCTTGACCTCGCCTTGGCCCATCTTCATTAGTCCCATAGCTATGGATGCTACCTCGCGTGTCTACTGTGGTGGTTTACTGCTGTGGGCGCAGGTGCGTGACATCGCCTGCGGAGTAGTATTCGCCGGCGACCATGATGCGGCCGTCCTCGCCGATGCCATCGACGTGCCCGGTGACATCGCCAGACGGGGTCTCCAAGCGCACCTCTTGGCCAAGCGAGGAGCAGACCGCACGGTAGTCGCGCAGGAGCTGCGGATCTTGGTTCTCCCACTGCACGATGCGGCGGCGCAGGTTCTTCAGCACGGTAATGGCCAGCTCGGTGCGGTCGGTATCGTGGCCTTCGAGCGCGAGCGAGGTGGCCTTTTCAATAGGTAGGTCCTCACGAGTCAGGGTGACATTGATGCCCATGCCTACGACGACGCGCGCAGAAGGTGCGGCACCGCCCACGGCTTTATTGACCTCCGCCTTATTGACTTCGGCCTTGTTGACTTCGGCTTTGCTTACCTCCACCTTGGTGAGCTCGGTCTTCGGCGCGGCCTTGAAAGCTTGGCCCACGGGACCGGCCTCGGCGAGGATGCCGCACAGTTTATTGCCGTCGATGTGCACGTCATTTGGCCATTTGAGCACGGTGCCCTCGATCGAATCGGTCACCGCAAGTCCCGCGGCCAGCGGCAAGGTGCCCAAGTGCTCGAGGGATTCCGGCAGCAAGAGCACGGAGAAGATTACCTGGGAGCCGGCTGGCGCGGTCCAAGTGCGGCCGAGGCGGCCCTTGCCGGAAAGTTGTTCGTCGGCAAGTAACACGGTGCCATCTGCAACGTTGGTGGCCTGCATCAAATCGGTATTGGTGGAGCCGGTCTTTTCCACGAAATCGATGGTGGTGAAATCGTCCGCCAGCGCGGTGCGAATGCGTTCCAAATCAAGTGCAGTCATAAGCTTCAAGGATACCGGCCACCAATGGTGCTAGTGTGTTGCGCATGGCAAAGGTCACTTTTGAAAAGGTCAACATCACCTACCCCGGTGCGAGCGCGCCCACGGTAAAGGACTTGGACCTCGATATCGCGGACGGCGAATTTCTGGTACTCGTTGGCCCTTCGGGTTGCGGCAAGTCCACCACGCTGCGCGCCTTGGCGGGTCTGGAACCTACATCCAGCGGCCGCATCACCATCGATGGCAAGGATGTGACCAACCTGGAACCAGGCGATCGCGATATTGCCATGGTCTTCCAGAACTACGCCCTCTATCCGCACCTGACGGTGGAGGAAAACATGGGCTTTGCATTGAAGCTCGCGAAGCTCCCCAAGTCCGAGATCAAGGCCAAGGTACACCAGGCGGCGGAAACGCTCGGCTTGACCGAGTACCTCAAGCGCAAGCCGAAAGATCTTTCGGGCGGCCAGCGTCAGCGAGTGGCCATGGGCCGCGCTATTGTGCGCGAGCCGAAGGCCTTCCTTATGGACGAGCCGCTGTCCAACCTGGATGCCAAGTTGCGCGTGCAGACCCGCGCGGAGTTGGCCAGCCTCCAGCAGCGCTTGGGCACGACGACCGTGTATGTCACCCACGACCAGGTGGAGGCTATGACCATGGGCGACCGCGTAGCAGTGCTCAAGGACGGCGAGCTGCAGCAGGTAGCCCCGCCGCGCGAGCTTTACGACGCCCCCGCGAACGAATTCGTCGCCGGTTTCATCGGCTCGCCGGCAATGAATATCTTTGATTACAACGGCTCCCGCGTGGGCGTGCGCCCGGAAAAGATGTTCATCAATAAGAGCCCAGTGGGCTTCCAGGGTGTCGTAGACATCGTGGAAGAACTCGGTGCTGAGTCTTTTGTCTACGTCACTGTGGGTGACAAACGCCTGGTCGCCCGTGCCGAAGGTACCCCACCACAGCGCGGCGAGGAGGTCGTGCTGACCTTCAACCCGCGCGAGGCGCACCGCTTCGATCCGGAAACGGGCCGCCGCATCGCGCAGGACTAGTTTTAGCGGAGGCTAAGCCGCGGAGAAAGCTGGGACGCAGGTACGCGTCCCCACCACCCACAGCCCCTTTTCTACCCCCATTTAGAGTTAAATAGGCCAAAATTATCCACCTTTTGGTTTCCATATTTTAGGTTTAAAGAACCGAAAGTTTTCCGAAAGGTGAATTCCATGAAGAAATTCCTGCTTCGCACCACCGTTGCGACAACCGCAGTTTTGGCACTGGCCGGCTGTTCTTCTTCCTCCTCCGATTCCGCTGCGGGCGGTTCCTCCGAGGGCGGCGCGGATGCGCGCGGCCCCATCACTTTTGCCATGGGCAAAAATGACACGGACAAGGTGACCCCCATCATCGAGAAGTGGAACGAGCAGCACCCAGACGAGAAGGTCACCCTCAAGGAGCTGGCCGGTGAGGCCGACGCCCAGCGCGAAACCCTGGTGCAGTCCCTGCAGGCGGGCAGCGATGACTACGATGTCATGGCGCTGGACGTGGTGTGGACCGCAGAGTTCGCCGCCAACCAGTGGCTCCAGCCGCTCAATGGCGACTTTGAAACCAATACGGATGATCTTTTGCCGGCCACCGTGGAGTCTGCCACCTATAACGATGTACTCTACGCCCTGCCGCAAAACACCAACGGACAGCTGCTTTTCCGCAATACCGAGCTCGCAGATAAGGCACCAGAGAAGTTTGCGGATCTTAAGTCCGCGTGTGAGGCACTGGACAAGGGCAAGGACTGCCTGACCACCCAGTTCAAGCAGTACGAGGGCCTAGCGCTCAACACCGCTGACTTTATGGAAGGCTGGGGCGGCTCCGTCCTAGATAAGGACGGCAACGTGACCGTAGATTCCCAGGAGGCCAAGGACGGCCTGCAGGCCATGGTGGATGCCTACAAGGAGGAGACCATTTCCAAGGACTCCACCGCCGCCACCGAGGAGGAAACCAATATGGCCTTCACCGAAGGCAAGACCGCCTTCGCCATGAACTGGCCATACATGTACTCCAATGCGGTTGACGCCGGCGTCGACGTCGAGGTCCAGGCCCCACTGGGTAAGGACGGCGTAGGCGTTTCCACGCTGGGTGGCTATAACAACGGCATCAATATCAACTCCAAGAATAAGGGCACTGCGCTCGACTTCATGAAGTTCATCATCAACGAGGACAACCAGAAGTCTTTTGCGGAGCAGTCCTTCCCGCCGGTCTTGGCTTCCATCTACGATGACCCGCAGCTGCAGCAGGAATTCCCGTACCTGCCGGCACTCAAGGAATCTCTGGAGAACGCGGCACCGCGCCCGGTTTCCCCGTTCTACTCGGCGATTTCTAAGGCCATCCAAGACAATGCCTACGCCGCATTGACGGATGGCAAGTCTGTCGATGATGCCACCGCCGATATGAAGGCGGCCATCGAATCGGCTTCCCAGGGTTAAACGCCCAATCTGGGTGAGGTAGGCGGACACCCCGCCGCCTCACCCTTTGTGGTTTTCACTCCCCTAATGGGGATAGAATCTAGCCAATACTCAGCATTTCTTGAACAGAAAGGCGGTCCAGCGTGGCTATAGCTTCGCCGACTGCGTCCAAGGGGGCGCCAAAGGGGGCGTCGGCAAGCGCGCCGAAGCCCCAGCGCAAGAATTATGGGCGCGTGGCCGGGCTGATTGCTCCGGCGCTCATCGTGCTCGCCGTCATCATCGGCTACCCCATCATCCGCGCCATTGTCCTGTCCTTCCAAGGCAATAGGCAGCTCAACCCGCAAACGGGGCTTTTTGAGGAGGGCGGCTTTGCCGGGCTGGAAAATTACCTGTACTGGATTAATAACCGGTGCGTTTCCGGCACTGGCCAGATTTCTACCTGCCCGCCGGGGGTTATCGCCACAGACTTTTGGCCGGCGGTAAAGATTACGCTCTTTTTCACCATCGTTACCGTGCTGCTGGAGACCATCCTGGGCATGCTGATGGCGCTCATTATGAATGGTGAGTACCGCGGCCGCGGCCTGGTGCGCGCTGCGGTACTTATTCCCTGGGCCATTCCTACGGCCGTCACGGCCAAGCTATGGCAGTTCATGTTCGCCCCAGAGGGCATCATCAACTCACTGCTTGGTGCGAACATTGCTTGGACCACGGATCCCTTCTATGCTCGCCTAGCTGTCATCATCGCGGACGTATGGAAGACAGCACCATTCATGGCGCTGCTCATCCTGGCCGGCCTGCAGATGATTCCGAAAGACGTCTACGATGCCGCTCGCGTGGACGGCGCCAACCGTATCCAGGCTTTCTTCCGCATCACCCTCCCGCTGGTGCGCCCAGCACTCATGGTGGCGGTGCTCTTCCGTACGCTAGACGCTCTGCGCATGTATGACCTCCCGGTCATCATGATTTCTAGCTCCTCCAACTCCCCCACCGCGACCATTTCCCAGCTGGTGGTAGAGGACATGCGCCAAGGCAACTTCAACTCCGCCTCCGCGCTTTCCACCCTTATTTTCCTCCTCATCTTCGTCGTCGCCTTTATCCTCATCCGCTTTCTTGGCGCGGATGTCTCCGGCAGGAAGGCAGCTAAATAATGCGTAAATTCGGACACTACGCCGGCATCATTTTCATCATGTTCTGGGGACTGGCGCCCTTTTACTGGATGCTGGTGACGGCGCTGCGAGATCAGCGATTCACCTTCGATACCACCCCGTGGCCCACCCACGTCACGCTGGATAATTTCCGCGATGCCTTGGCTACCGATAAGGGAAATGACTTCTTGGCGGCGCTGGGAAACTCGCTGCTTATCTCCCTTGTGACCACCGCTGTGGCCGTGCTCATCGGCGTCTTTACCGCCTATGCGCTCTCCCGTTATGACTTTCCTGGTAAGGGAATCGTCACCGGCATTATCCTGGCCGCCTCCATGTTCCCGGCCATTGCCTTGGTCACCCCGCTCTTCCAGCTCTTTGGCAGCCTGGAGTGGATTGGTACCTACCGCGCGATGATCATCCCCAATATTTCCTTCGCGCTACCGCTTACGGTTTATACACTGCTGAGCTTCTTCCGCCAGCTGCCCTGGGAACTGGAAGAAGCAGCCCGGGTGGATGGTGCCTCGCGCTCCCAGGCTTTCCGCTTGGTGCTATTGCCGTTGGCGGCGCCAGCACTATTTACCACCGCGATCATCGCCTTTATCACCACGTGGAATGAGTTCATGCTGGCCAAGCAGCTTTCCACCACTGATACCGAGCCGGTGACCGTAGCCATCGCACGATTTTCCGGCCCGTCCGCTTTCGAGTACCCCTATGCCGCCACCATGGCCGCCGGCGCATTGGTGACCATCCCACTGGTCATCATGGTGCTCATCTTCCAGCACCGCATCGTCGCCGGCCTGACTGCTGGTGGTGTCAAGGCCTAATGCGCCGGGCCATGCTGTGGGATACCGCGCTGGGCTTCCTTGGTTTCTTTAGCGTCCTCGCGCTTATCCAGGCCATCATCAACCTCTTTCAAGATTCCCCCGCCATCTGGCCCGGTCTCGTGGCCGGAGTACTGTGCCTTCTTACCTACCTAACCTGGCGGGCTAAAAGAAAGGACCTTTCATGAGCTGGTACCACAATGCCGTCTTCTACCAGGCGCTCGTCGGCTCGTTTAAGGCCGATGGCGATAAAGAGGTAGGCACGCTGCGCGGGGTCATCGATAAGCTGGACTACCTCCAGTGGCTCGGCGTGGACTGCCTGTGGCTCTCGCCGTTTTATGCCAGCCCCTTGCGCGATGATGGCTACGATATCGCGGACTACTACTCCATCCATCCGGATTACGGCACGATGGAAGACTTTGAAGAGCTCATTGCGCAGCTGCACCGCCGCGGCATGCGCATTATGACGGACTTGGCGCTCAACCACACCAGCTCCGATCACCCATGGTTCCAGGCCTCTCGCACGGATCCCACTGGCCCTTATGGCGATTTCTATGTCTGGGGCGATGACCCAGAGCGCTACCCCGAAATCCGTGTCATTTTCACCGACGTGGAAACCTCAAATTGGACCTGGGACGAAAAGCGCGGCCAGTACTACTTCCACCGCTTCTACTCCCACCAGCCGGATTTGAACTACGATAACCCGGCCGTGCAGGAGGAAGTATTCAAAATTTTGTCCTTCTGGATGGACAAGGGCTTGGACGGCTTGCGCCTCGATGCCATTGCTTATCTCTTTGAACGCGATGGTGTAGGCGGCGAGTCCCTGCCGGAAACAATTGAGTTTGTCGAAAAGATTCGTTCCTTCATGGACACCCACTACCCGGACGCGGTGCTCATCGCCGAGGCCAACCAGCCTCCGGCCGAGACCATGCAGTTCTACGGCAAGGGCGAGCGCTTCCACATGGTCTTCAACTTCCCGGTTATGCCGCGGTTGTACCAAGCATTGGCGCTTGGCGACGCAACCCCGGTCTACTCCATCCTCGATGAACTGCCCCAACTTCCGGCTGACTGCCAATGGGGTACCTTCCTGCGCAATCACGATGAGCTCACCCTGGAGATGGTGGACGATGACGTGCGCGAGCTGATGTATGAAGCTTTCCTCCCCGATGATGAAATGCGCGCCCATGTGGGCATTGCCCGCCGGCTGATGCCGCTGATGAATGGCGATCGCCGCAAGGTGGAGCTCATGTTCTCGTTGCTGATGACCCTGCCGGGCGCACCGTTTATCTACTACGGCGATGAGATTGGCATGCTCGATGACACCACGCTCCCGGACCGCTATGCGGTGCGCACCCCGATGCAGTGGGACGATTCCGAGCACTCTGGTTTCAGCACCAACGCACCTTCCGGCCTTCCGATTGTGGGAGGTACCTCCGTGGCCGCCCAGCTTGATGACGCCACCTCGTTGCTCAATACCGTCCGCTCTATGATCGCCCAGCGCCATGCCCACCCTGATCTCGCTACCGCACCGTGTGAGCCGATCGAGACCGGCGAAGCGGCCGTCCTTGGCTACCAGCGCGGTGATCTGCTGTGCCTGCATAACTTCGGCGATCGCTCCATCGACCTCGGACCGGTGGAGCTTGGCCCTTATGGCTACGCCTGGCTGCCAGCCTAAGCCTTAGCGCGCAGCCGCAGCCCCCTCTCCTACCGGCGCACTACGCGGCGGATTCTAGGGGTCGTTGCAACGATGATGGTTAGTTTGGTTTGATGCTACCGGTTTGTGTGAGGGCGTTGGTCATGACTTCGGCTGGGGTGCG
>NZ_MKXT01000011.1:0-55984 GCF_001913985.1 Corynebacterium sp. S5S1 | reverse complement strand
GGCTCCTAGGCACGCCTAAGAAACTACTCCCAAGACTGTGCTCGTCAACATCGGTCTGGCACTTGACAAAAACATAGGGACACCCCCCAACACCACCCCCGCCCTTCGCGCTCACCGACGCAGCCGCCCACCGCGGTTCCGCTCCCCTCAGTGAGCGGCAAGGGCGGGATTGCGCTTTTCGGCCTCACTCCGCTGGGCCGCGTCTCCTCTCGCTCCCTCACACGCGTCCCTCGCGCTCACGGGAAGATGCTGGGACGTCGGAAAGCGTGTGCCGGTGAGCGGCAAGGGCGAAACCTCCCCTCGCGCTCACTGGGGAGACGAAAAGAACCACCCCACGCGCTTCCGGTGAGCGCGAAGGGCGGTGGAGGTGGCTGTGGCCGGCTGGGAGCTAGACGGCGCGGAGGCGATCCAAGCGGGCGCGGGCGGTGACCGTGAGCGTCGGGGGCAGCGCGGCCATGCGCTCGGCGAGTTCGCCGGCGCTGATGTGGCGCGCGGACGGGCTCATGCCCACCTGAGCGGCGACGGAGGCCTTATCAAGCTCAATGGGGAACGAGATATCGACCGGGTCGGCCGCCTGCTCGAGGAAGCCCTCGGCCTGCTCATACATGCGCTCGACCTTGCCTTCTTCCACGCCGAGGATGCCGAGCGGCTCGCGCAGCTCATCCAGGTGTCCAGCGCCGGGCGTCAAGACGATGACCTGGCCGCCCGGGGCGAGCACGCGTTGGAATTCGGCGGGATTGCGCGGGGCGAAGACTACGGAGATTGCGTCGACGGACTCATCCCGGATGGGCAGGCGCTCCCATACATCGGCCACGACGGCGCCGACGCGCGGGTGGCACTTGGCCAAGTGTTTCGCGGCGTGCGGGGAAATGTCGAGGCCGACGCCGCGGGCCTCCGCGATGGAGTCCAGAGTATGAGCCAGGTAGTAGCCGGTGCCGGCGCCCACCTCGAGGAGGGAGGCGGGCTTGGACTCAGCCAAGGAGGCGGAATCCAGTGCGTCTTGGACGGCCCCGGTTACCGTCTCAACGAAGGGCGCGAAGTGGCCCATGGCCAGATAGGCCTCACGGGCGTTGACCATATCCATGTCATCGCCCTTGTGCTTGAGCCCGGCGCCGGCGGCAAGGGTGACATAGCCCTGCTTGGCCACATCAAAAGAGTGGCCGGATTCCGAGACGAGTCGAGAGAAATCATCGGCACCAGAAAGCGCGGTGCCATCGTTGGGATCGGCCAAGATGTCGACGATATGAGAAAGCATGTACTTAGACTAGCTAGAAACCTCGGTCAACAGAGAACCGAGCTCGGCGGCTTCGTCCTTGCTCAGCTCGATGACGATGCGTCCGCCACCATCCGAGGGGATGCGCATCACAATTTTGCGGGACTCCTCTACTGCTTCCATTTCTCCGCCCGTGGTGCGCGGCTTCATTGCTGCCATAGTGAGTCTCCTTTAGTTAACTTCTTTTCCTTCCAGCTTAGACCTTTTCTGCGCGGAAGATAGTTGTTCCTCCAGTTGCGCGAGAAGATCGTCCACCTGATCCTGGCGGTATCCACGGGGAACAACCTCAAATTTTACCTGGTCAAGGCGGCCTTCGCGGAGGGCAGCGCGGTTATTTTCCCGCACCTTCTGCGGCTCGTCGAGCGGGTACATGACCTCGCCGCGGCCAAAAATGGAGCCCCAAACCCAGGTGCCGATGACGGTCAGGGCGATCAGGACGAGGAGGAGCATAATCCAAGACAGCATGGCTTAAACCTTACCTTTTAGCGGCGGGCGTTGAGCAACGGGCGTGAGGACCCCGGCGCGGGCGAGCAGCGTGCGCGCGACTACCTCGGCCATCGGCGCCAGCTCGTGCAGCGGCCGGTTGCGGTGTACCCGCGTGCCTAGGTCCACCTGTGCTACTGTGCCCCGCTTGCCGACGTCCACCATTAGCCCCGCTTCCACCCCATACCCCTCCACGAAGGGCAGTTCTAGGGCGGTGGCGCGGCGCAGGGCGTATTCGCCTCCGAGGGGCTGATCGATGTGGGCGAGATCGGGAAAGAACTGCTTGATGAGCGGCTTGGCAGTCAGTTCAGTCACGCGGCCGCCGCCGGTGGGCTGGCCGTTGAGGCTGCGGCGGTAGCGGGCTTTGACCATCTCCACCGCGGGGTCGGCGAAGGGCGCGGCCAAGGCCGAGACCATGCCGGGCGCGGCGGATTCGAGGTCGGCGTCGACAAAGACGACGATATCTCCCTTCGCCGCGGCAACCCCGCGCCAGAGGGATTCGCCCTTACCGGGTCGCGGTTTCTCTGGGAGGATATCGCGCCAATTGCGCACCTCCGCTCCGGCAGCGGCAGCGCGGGAGGCGGTGGCGTCGGTGGAGTCGGCGTCGATGACGAGCACCTCGAGCGGTTCATCGGCCAGGCAGGCGCGCACGACGTCTGCGACGGTGCCCTCCTCGTTGAGCGCTGGAATGATTACGGAGACGCTCATGCAAGGCCTCGCGTGGTTGCTAGCGGGGCCGCCTCGCCTTGGATGGCGGCGGTCATGCGGATGACATCGGCGGTCTCGGCCACCTCGTGCACGCGAAAGGCGGCCACGCCGCGGGCGGCGGACCACGCGGTGGCGGCCAGGGTGCCGGCCACGCGCTCGCCTACCCCGCGGTCGAGCGTCTCGCCCACGAAGTCCTTATTGGATAGCGCCATGAGTACCGGCCAGCCGGTGGCCACGACCTCGTCGATACGCCGCAGGAGCTCGAGCCCGTGAAAGGTGTTCTTGCCAAAGTCATGCGTCGGATCGATGAAGGTCAGTTCCTCCGGGCAGCCGAGGGAGGCGGCGCGCTCGGCCAATTGGGTGGTTTCCGCGATGACATCGGCCACCACGTCGTCGAAGTGGACGCGATGCGGCCTGGTGCGCGGGGTGATGCCGCCGGTGTGCGAACACACGTAGCCCACACGGTGGTGGCCGGCGACCTCGATGAGCTCGGGATCCCAACCGGCCCAGTTATCATTGACCAGGCCGGCGCCGGCGGCGATGGCGGCCTCTGCCACCTCGCTGCGCCAGGTATCGACGGAGATGAGCACATCCGGGTGGCGCTCGTGCACCTTCTCGATGATCGGCACCACGCGGTCGATTTCCTCCGCCGCGTCCACGGCCTTGCCGGGGCCAGCCTTCACGCCACCAATATCGACGATTGACGCACCGGCCGCAATCACCTCATCGCAGCGGCGCAGCGCTGGGTCAAGGTCAAAGGTTGCGCCCTTGTCATAGAAGGAATCCGGGGTGCGATTGACAATCGCCATCACACGCGCGAGGCTCAACGCGGCTCCCTGATGCGCTTATCGCTCATGACTTGGTGGCGCTGGATGATGTGGGAGAGGGCCTCATCGGGGTCGTCGGTAAGCAGGAAAAGCTCCCGGTCACCCTCGTTGATATAGCCACTGGCCGCGAGCGTGTTGTCCATCCATTCCAGCAGGCCGGACCAGTACTCGGTACCCATGAGCACGATGGGGTAATTGGTCACCTTGCCGGTCTGCACCATGCACATGACCTCGAAGAACTCATCCATCGTGCCCATGCCACCAGGTAGGCAAATGAAGGCCTGCGAGTACTTCAAGAACATCGTCTTGCGAGCAAAGAAGTAGCGGAAATTCAGGCCCAGATCCACATACTCGTTAAGCCCCTGCTCGTGGGGAAGCTCGATGCCCAAGCCCACGGAGAGCCCGCCGGCCTCATGGGCGCCGCGGTTGGCCGCCTCCATGATGCCGGGGCCGCCGCCGGTGATGACGGCATAGGAGTGCTCGGCCAGCTTGCGGCCGACCTCGACGCCCAGCTGGTAGCTCGCATCCTCGGGCGTGGTGCGCGCGGAGCCGAAGACGGTGACGGCCTTCGGCAGCTTGGAAAGCGCATCGAAGCCGGCGACGAACTCGCCTTGGATGCGCAGGACGCGCCACGGATCAGCATGCTGCCACTCATGGTCCGCGCCGGACTCCAAGAGCCGCTGATCAAAGGTGGAGGCCTGCTCGCCTTCGGTACGCAGCAACATCGGGCCGCGCAGGGTACGCATCTGCTCAGGGGTCATGGTCTATCCCTTCAGGTAGTTCAGGAGGGCGGTGGATACTTCGGTGATCTGCGCGGTGGGGACCTGTTCGTCCTTCTTATGCGCAAACCCAGGGTCACCAGCGCCGAAGTTTACTGCCGGGGTGCCCATTTCGGAGAAGCGGGCGACGTCGGTCCAGCCGTACTTGGCGCGGACGTTGCCCCCGACGGCGTCGATAAGAGCCTTGGCCGCTGGCTGGCCCAAACCGGGCTGGGCGGCCGGTGCGATGTCGTCGATCTCGATGGTGACGTCTTCTTCCTCACCGATGATGGACTTCATATACTCCAGCGCCTCGTCGCTCGTGCGGTCCGGCGCGAAGCGGAAGTTTACAAACATCCACGCCTCATCCGGCAGCGTATTGGTGGCCACGCCGGACTCGAGGTGGACGATGTTGAGGCCCTCGCGGTAGGTGCAGCCATCGATGGTGACATCGCGGGACTCATAGCCGGCGATACGGCTCATGATGGGCGCGAGCTTGTGCGCTGCGTTGGAACCGAGCCAGGCGCGGGCCGAGTGTGCGCGGGTGCCGTGGGCGGTAACGCGCAGGCGGATGGAGCCCTGGCAACCGGCCTCCACCATGGCGCCGGAGGGCTCGCCCAGCAGCGCGAAATCGCCCTCGAGCCACTCCGGGTGGTCCTTTTGCAGGTGGCCCAGGCCATTAAATTCAGTGGCTACTTCTTCGCCCTCATAAGCGATGACGGTGAGGTCATGCTTTAGCTCATCCGCTTCGTGCAGCTGGGCAAAGGCATTGAGGTAGACGGCCATGCCAGACTTCATATCCACGGTGCCGCAGCCCCACATAATCTCTACCCCGTCTTCAGAGGTTTCCATGTGATGCGGTACATTTTCTGCCAACGGAACGGTATCAATGTGGCCGGCGAGTACTACGCGGGAATCGAGCCCGCGATTCGTCCGGGCGCACACGGTATTGCCGTAGCGGGCAACCTCGACGTCCAATCCGCGCAGCGCTTCTTCGATGGCGTCTGCGATGGCCTCCTCATGGTGGGAGGGGCTCGGAATATCCACGAGCGCCTTGGTTAGTTCGATGGGGTCTGCATATAGATCTAAAGTCACAAATTGCCATGCTAGCGCTCCGCGCAGCTCACCGCATTGTGTAAAGTTCACTTCACTGCAAATAATTCGTCCTCCCTAAGGTGATAACAATGGCCGAAGCCACTCAATTGAAATCCCGTCATCTCACGATGATGGGCCTTGGCTCCGCCGTGGGCGCAGGCCTCTTCCTCGGCGTGGGCCTCGGCATCCAGATTTCCGGCACCTCCGTCCTCATCTCCTATGCCGTAGCCGGCGCGCTCATCGCACTGGTGATGTGGATGCTGGGTGAAATGGCAGCCGCCCGCCCCTCTTTGGGGTCATTTTCCACCTACGCCGGCCAGGCCTTCGGTCACTGGGCGCGCTTTACCATGGGGTGGATTTACTGGTTCATGCTGATCATGGTCATGGGCGCCGAAATCACCGGCGCGGCCGCCATCATTTCCAACTGGTTCGATATTGCCCCGTGGATTCCAGCGCTTATTGCCGTGGCCTTCTTCGCGGTGGTCAACTTCGCGGCCGTGGGCGGTTTTGGTGAGTTCGAGTTCTGGTTCGCCATCATCAAGGTCGGAGTCATCGTCGCCTTCCTAGTCATCGGCGCACTCATGGCGCTGGGCATCCTGCCGGGCATGGATGTCTCCTTGGCCGGTACCAATTTCACCGATAATTTCCTGCCTAATGGCATGCCGGGCTTCGCCGCCGGATTGCTGGCCGTCGCCTTTGCCTTCGGCGGCATCGAGCTGGTGACCATCGCGGCCGCCGAGTCCGAGGATCCGGCGCATAACGTCGCCACCGCGGTGCGCGCCATCATCGTGCGCATCATGATTTTCTACATCGGCTCTATCGTGGTGATCACCATGGCGCTGCCGTTTAGCTCCATCCAGGACGCCGATGTCGCGGCCGATTCCCCCTTCACCCTAGTGCTCGCGGCCGCCAAGATTCCCTTCGCGGCAGGCTTCATGGAGGCCATTATCGCCCTCGCCCTGCTCTCCGCCTTCAACGCGCAGATTTACGCCACCTCCCGCCTGGTCTTTGATATGGCCAAGGACCACTGCGCCCCGGGGTTTTTCCTCAAACAAAATCGCGCCGGCTCCCCCATCAACGCAGTCATCTTGTCCATGGTCTTCGCCTTCGCTTCGGTGGGTCTACAGTTCTGGAACCCGCCGGGACTCCTGGCATTCCTCTTCAACGCCGTTGGCGGGTGCCTGCTGGTCATCTGGTCCTTCATCGTGGCTTCCTTTATTAAGCTGCACCCCGTGCTGCGCAAGAACGGCGAGCTGACGGAAATCCACGTGCCCGGCTTCCCCTGGCTGCCCTGGATCACGGCCGCCGCCCTGGGCGGGCTAACCCTGCTGATGCTCTTTGATCCGGCCGCGCGCAACCAGGTCATCTCGGTTCTCATCCTGGCTGCGGTGCTCGTCATCTTGTCCTTTGTGCTTCCCACCGGCCAGCGCGCGGGGGCGCAGAAATAGTTGCTAAGCTAGCGGGCATGACTTCTGCATCCGCACGCGGCCTAGCAACCATTACCCATGACGGCACCGTCTTGGACGTATGGTTCCCGGCCGTCTACACCGATAAGAACGTAGAGACCACCGAAACCAAGCGCTTGGAGGAGGTCCCCCAGCAGTTCTCCGCGCTGGCAGGCCCGGACGAGGAGCGCGGCGTGGCCCGCGTTGCCGTTGAGACCTCCATCAAGGATCTGGATGACGCCCCCGTCGATACCTACGATGCTTACCTGCGCCTGCACCTCCTGTCCCACCGCGCGGTCAAGCCACACGGCCTGAATATGGATGGTATCTTCGGCCACCTCAATAACGTGGTCTGGACCAACTACGGTCCGTGCGCCGTGTCCGATTTCCAGATGGTGCGCGGCCGCCTAGCTTCCCGTGGCCCGGTCGTTGTTTACTCCGTGGATAAGTTCCCGCGCATGGTGGACTACGTTGTTCCTTCCGGCGTCCGCATTGGTGACGCAGACCGCGTACGCCTAGGCGCCCACTTGGCTGAGGGCACCACCGTCATGCACGAGGGCTTCGTCAACTTCAACGCCGGCACTTTGGGCGCCTCCATGGTGGAGGGCCGCATCTCCGCAGGCGTCGTCGTGGGCGATGGCTCCGATATCGGCGGCGGCGCGTCCATCATGGGCACCCTATCCGGCGGCGGCAAGGAGATCATCTCCATCGGCGAGCGCTGCCTCCTCGGCGCCAACTCCGGCATCGGCATTTCGCTTGGCGACGACGCCGTGGTCGAAGCCGGCCTCTACGTCACCGCCGGCACCAAGGTAACCGTCTTTGGCAAGGTCGCGGAAGCACTCGGCGTCGGCAATGGCGAGAACGTCAAGGGCTCCCAGCTCTCCGGCGCCTCCGGCATGCTGCTGCGCCGCAACTCCGTCTCCGGTGCGGTTGAGGCCGTGGAGTGGAAGTCCGAGGCCGTCGCGCTTAACGACGAGCTGCACAAGAATTAATACCCCCGATTCCTATAGACCAATCGGGCAAAATAAGATGGAGGGGTGACTGATAACTCCTCCACCCTCGGTTCTGGTCTGAAGGTCCGCCACCTGACGATGATGGGGCTAGGCTCCACCATCGGTGCCGGACTTTTCTTGGGCACCGGCGTCGGCATTTCCGCCGCCGGCCCCGCCGTGCTCCTCGCCTACGTCATCGCTGGCTTTCTGGCCATTTTGGTGATGCAGATGCTGGGCGAGATGGGCACCGTTATCCCCGCCTCCGGCTCCTTTTCCGAATACGCCGAACACGGCATCGGCCGCTGGGCGGGCTTTACCCAGGGCTGGATTTATTGGCTAGCCACCGTCGCCGTCCTTGGCGCCGAAATCACCGGCGCGGCCGGCTTCATTGGCTCTTGGTTCAACGTCTCGCCGTGGATCCCCGCCGCCGTCTGCGTGGTCCTCTTCGGCATCATCAATCTGCTGCGCGTGCGCAGCTTCGGCGAATTCGAGTATTGGTTCGCCCTCATCAAGGTCATCGTAATCGTGGCCTTTCTCATTATCGGCGCGCTGCTCATCCTAGGCCTCCTGCCCGGCCATTCCTTCATCGGCACCTCCGTCTTTCTAGAGGACGGCTTCATGCCCAATGGCCTCGGCGGCGTCGCGGCCGGCCTGCTCGCAGTAGCCTTCGCCTTCGGCGGCATCGAGGTGGTCGCCATCGCTTCTGCCGAATCCGAGGACCCAGAGAAGTCCCTGGTCAATGCCGTGCGCTCGACCATCCTGCGCATTTCTGTGTTCTACTTGGGCTCCGTCCTCGTCATCACGTTCCTCCTGCCCTATTCCATCCTGGGCGGTGCCTCCACGGCCGCGGAATCGCCCTTCACCATGGTTCTCGAACGTGCCGGCATCCCGGGCGCGGCCGGTATCATGGAAGTCGTCATCGTGCTCGCGCTACTCTCCGCCTTCAACTCGCAGATCTACGCCTCCTCCCGCATGATGCACTCCCTAGCCTCCCGCGGCGAGGCCCCGCGCATCTTCACCACCACCAATAAGGACGGCGTTCCCACCACCGCCATCGGCCTGTCCGTCCTCCTCTCGGCCGTCATGGTCGTGCTCAACTACGCCGATACCGGTTGGCTTCTTACCTTCATGCTCAACGCCGCCGGCGCCTCCCTGCTCATCGTCTGGGTCTTCATCGCTGTCAGCCAGCTGCGCCTGCGCCGCCAGCTCGAGGCCCTCCACCCGCTGCCCATCCGCATGTGGGCCTTCCCCTACCTCACTTGGTTCGCCCTCGCCGTCTTTGCGGCCATCGCGGTGCTCATGCTTACCGACGCCACCGCCCGCACCCAACTCCTCTCCGCCGCGGCCATGTTCGCGGTGCTCGCTCTCGCCGGCGTCATCAATTCCAAGGTTCGCGGCATCAACCCGACCTCGACGCTGCCTCTCACCTAGCCCCCTACCCCAGGGGGCTCACCTCGCCCCTTCCCTCCACCCTCGGCCACGCCCCGCCCTTGCACACCCCCGCCTTTGGCCACTCCCCGCCCTTCGCGCTCACCGGCACGAGGCGGGGTCTCTCTTTTTCATCACCTGGTGAGCGCCAAGGGCGAGCTCTGCCCACGACCCTCCCGCCGCGCTCACGGGGACCACAAATCGGGACCGCCCGGGGCCGCCGGTGAGCGCGAAGGGCAGTTATCCACAGCCGTCCAGACCACGCAGCGGAAGATTGCCCCCGAGCCCCGGGTTATCCACAGGATGCCGCGACGCGCATAGCTTCAGCCCAACACGACCGCTTAGGTTAAGCCCCATGGGGGAATGGACTACCGCGGAACTACGCGGGCAAGGTTTGAGCAAGGATGCGATTCGTCGCAAGGTACGCGAGGGGAAACTCTTTCGCGTGCATCGGGGGATTTATACCGATGAATGGACGCCCTGGGCGGTGGCGCGAGCGCTGGCGCATGGGCTCAGCCGCATCCATTTCACGGGAAAGACGGCGCAGGAGATTTACCTCGGCCGGCAGCTGACTTTTCCTCTGGAAGCGGAGGGACCGCGCACCTTGAAGGGCAAGAATTTTCGCGTTTCACACTCGCGACTTCAAGCCAGGCACAAGGTCAACGGCCTTCCGGTGGTGCAACCCTTGTGGGCCGCGCGTAGGATTTCGCGTGCGTGCAGGCCTCTTTTGGAAGAACATTACCGGGGAAAGCACGGACCCGGCCGTCTAGAAACGGACCGTCGGCGAATGCGACGCGTCCCGAATTCTCTAAAGGAGACGATTCGGCACGCTGCGATTGGAGCGGATAGCCCGCCGGAGCGCACTTTAAGCAGAAAGCTGCGCACTGTAGGAATTTTCCCAGAACACAATGCTCTCATTGCTGGGTACCGCTTTGATCTCAGGATTGGAAGGCTCCTGGTGGAGGTCGATGGCTGGGAATACCACAAACACAGCGTGGCCTTTCAAGCTGACCGCTCCAAACAAAACGCGGCCGTCGCCCACGGGTATACGGTCTTACGCTTTACTGCCGACGACATCAACTACCACCTCAGCGAAGCCATCCTGCTTATCAAAGCCACTCTTGACGTGCTAAAAGGGCGCAACCCTGAGCTTCCGTACTCAGCAACTCAGCCCTACTGGACATGGCACCTATGCGTACAACCCTTGCCGAATTGACAATTATTCTTTACACTTGGACATGCAAGAATGACATACAGTAAAGGAGACCAGATGGCCGACCATCCCAACATGGTCCGCAAGTGGCGCCGCTGGCTCGAATTATCACAAGCCGAACTCGCTGAAAAAGCCGGCGTCTCCCGCCAGACCATTGCCAATATCGAACGGGGCAATTACTCCCCTTCCGTGCACCTCGCGCTGGACATTTGCCACGAACTAGGTAAATCCGTCGAAGAAATCTTTGGAGCCGAACAACATGATTAACGCCATCGCCAACTACACCCAAACTGAAATTGAACGCGCCACTCGCGATGAATTCGAACGCGAGACGCTCTACAAAGCCAGCGCAATTGCCATCACTCTCATCCCATTCCTCGAGCTCGTCGTCGCCGCAATCCTCGCCTGGGTCCTCCCCGGCCGAATGAGCATGCTGTGCTTCCTCGCGCTCGTACCGTCCATCCTGGGCAACACGATCGGCACCGCGTGGATGCGTCAACGCGTCGCCACCCCACCGGTGGGCCGAAATTGGACCGCAATGGCCGTCTACTTCATCCCGCTCATCGCCATGTTCGTCGGCATTGCCTATAACGCCTACGCGCCTGCCGACGGCCACAACCCCGCCTCTTACCTCCTCGGCACTGCCGTCGGCGCCATCGCCGTGCTTATCCTCACCCCCTTCATCCGTCGCCGCCAGCACCGCCGCGACCAGGCTCGCCTGGATGCCGAGCTCGAAGACTAACCTCTCGGCCCTCACCCCGCCCTTCGCGCTCACCGCAGAGGGCGGGATTACTCGTTTTGTCTTCCCGGTGAGCGTCAAGGGCTAAGTCTTTCCCTTCGCGCCCACCGGGAACCAGATTTCTGCCTCCACCGCTTCTTCCAGTGAGCGGGAAGGGCGCTTTGCTTGCCGACGCCTCCCTTGCCGCTCACCGACTGCCAAAAATATCCCCGCCGCCTCACGCGGGTGAGCGCGAAGGGCGGCGGGGCTCGGGCCATGGAGCGCCGCGACCGCGTAGGCAGCAGCGCTAGGCGGGCTCTGCGTGGTCGACAACCTGCGGGGGCTTAGGCTTGGAGCGGAAGGTCCACAACTTGTTAATAACGAAGTTGATAGGCATCGCCACGATGATAGAAATCGCATTTGCCCAGTAATACATAGTGCGCAGGCCGCTGGAATCATCCAGAATATCGGCCGGCAGATGCAGCGGAGAGGTGGGATTCATTAAAAAGTGCTGGATAGCAATGGAAACGAGGAATGCCCCGAGTCCGGTAAGTAGGAACGGGAAGAAGCCGCGCAGCCAGGAAACCTTAGTTACGGATTTGAAAGTCCACATGCGGTTGAGTTGGTAGTTCCACGTATTCGCGACCAAGAAAGCGATAGTGGAATACAGCATGAACCAGCGCAGGTGAAATTGGGTTCCGAAGAGGTTGACCAGCGGGTCATTGGGCATCGCTTCGAAGAACGCCCAGCCGCATTTTTTGGCGATGACTGAGGCAACCAAGTTCACTAGGGTTCCCGAACCGCCAACGATGCCGAATTTGAGAAACTGCCCAAAATTGGACACAAAGCGCGCGACGCTGAGGTCTGCCATGGGCCGCCTTTCTAGCCAGTGATTAAATAACTACTCGATTGTAGTTCTTAAGGCCTGGGAACTGAAAAATTGACTCTCGGAATGTGATAGAGGATCTATAAAAGTTATAGCCTCGTGGAGCAGGGCGAGCGGGGTTCGGAAGTCATAGAGGTCAAGCTCACGCGGGGTGGGATAGGTATCATCGCCGAGCAGCGGGTGGCCGAGGTAATTGAGCAGCACTCGCAGTTGGTGGGTATGGCCGGTCCGCGGCCACATGGTCACCTCCCGGCCGGCGGCGCGCACAAACGTGGAGGTGGGCGTGCCGTCAGGGACGACGAGCACTTGGCGCGAGCCGCGGGGCTTGCGCATACGCAGGGCAATTTCCCGGTCCACATAAAGCGGCCGCTTGACGACGCCCCGATACCTCTTCACCGCACTCCCCTCCAGGAAGATGCGCTGGTAGGCGGCGCGGGTTTCGGGATTGCGGGAGCAGATGACGAGGCCAGCGGTCAGGCGATCCAGGCGGTGCAGAGGTACGATGCCGTCTTCGCCAAAATCTACGCGCAGGCGGGTTTGCAGCGTTTCGCGCTGGAGGCGGCCGTTGGTGGTCGTGGGCAGGAAGTGCGGCTTATCGGCCACGATGAAGTCGCGGTCGGCGTGGACCACGGAGTAGTCGAAAGGAATCGGGCGCTCCGGCGGCACCGCAGGGTGGTACCAGGCGGGCACGGGGTGCGGGAGTGCGGCGCCGGGCGGCAGCGCGGTGCCGGGCGAAAAGGGAGAGTCGCCGGCACGGGCGGCGAAGTACTCCCCTTCCTCTGGCACGCGGCCGCGCAGAACCGTTTTGCGCGGGGAAATGCCCGCGCGGGCGGGAGGCCTCCCGGAATTAGGCACCGGCGAGGCGGTCCACGGCGGCATCGATGCGCTCATCGGTGCCATTGAGGCCGATGCGCACATGCTTCTCGCCGGCCGGACCGTAGAAGTCACCGGGGGCCGCGAGGATGCCACGCTCTGCAAGCCAGTCGATGGTCTCGCGGCAGTTCTCGCCCCGGGTGGCCCACAGGTACAGGCCGGCATCGGAGTGGTCGATGGTAAAGCCGGCGTCGACAAGCGCGTGCATGAGCACCGCACGGCGGGAAGCGTAGCGGTTGCGCTGGAGGGCTTCGGTGTCGTCGTCGTTTAGCGCGGCGACCATGGCGGCCTGGATGGGACCTGGAACAATGAGGCCGGCGTGCTTGCGCAGTTGGAGCAGCTCAGCAATGAGGTCATTATCACCCGCGAAGAAGCCGGCGCGGTAAGAGGCCATATTCGCGGTCTTGGACAGCGAATGCATGGCGATAAGCCCGGTGTTATCGCCATCGGTCACGCGCGGATCAAGGATGGATACCGGCGGGTTATCGTCATTCCATCCCAAGCTCATATAGCACTCATCGGAGGCGATGATGGCGCCGGTCTCGCGCGCCCACGCCACGATGCGGCGCAGCTCCTCCACGCCGAGCACACGGCCGGTGGGATTGGACGGCGAATTCAAAAAGACCAGGGAGGCGTCTTGGAAATCGGAATCCGCGCGCAGCGGCGTGGCGCCGGCGAGCAGGGCGCCCACCTCGTAGGTGGGATAGGCCACCGAGGGGAAGGCGACGGTCTCGCCGCGCATTCCCAGAAGCGTGGGCAGCCAGGCGATGGCCTCTTTGGTGCCGACCACCGGCAGTACGCGGTCCACCTGCATGTTATAGCGGCGAGTGAGCGCGGCGGCGATAGCCTCGCGCAGTTCCGGGGTGCCGGCGGTCTGCGGGTAACCAGGGTCCTGCGCGGCTGCGGTCAACGCAAGCTGCACGCCCGGGGATACAGGGTCAACGGGGTTGCCCACCGAGAGGTCAACGATTCCACCCGGGTGGGCCTGGGCCTTCTTCTTGGCGCCGGCCAGCGAATCCCAGGGGAAGTCTGGAAGCGTCTTTCCTAGCGGTGTGCGTGCCATGTCTTACTCCTGATTCTGTGGCGGAAGCGCGGCAATCATCGGGACGTCAAAGTCCTGTGGCCCAAGGGCCGCCGCGCCGCCCGGGGAGCCTAGGTCATCGAAGAAGGCCGCGTTGGCGTCGTTGTAGTCCAGCCACTCATCGGGAACGTCATCCTCGTAGAAGATGGCCTCAACCGGGCAAGCCGGCTCGCAGGCACCGCAGTCCACGCACTCATCTGGGTGGATGTAGAGCATGCGCTTGCCCTCGTAGATGCAGTCAACAGGGCATTCCTCAACGCAGCCGCGGTCCATTATGTCAACGCAAGGCTGTGCGATCGTATAAGTCATGGAGATTCCTTGAAACTTCCTGATGTCACGGATTTGGGATGTTTAACAGTATGTCACTTCTGCTTGAAAAATGGCCAAACGCCCCCGCCTATCCCGGCCAAAAGCAGGAACAGGCTGAGAATATTATTGGCCAAGAGCATGTCTCCTGTCATCGGTACGAGGAGCATGAAGGCAAAAAAGCCCAGGCACCAGACGATGAGCGGGATGGCGCCGACCATCGGTGCGGGGCTCCATAGCCGGGCGGTGCGGGTGAGCACGGAGTTAAACCACCACGCAAGCAGGATGGTGATGGGAAAAGCCACGCTCGCGCCGTTAGATAGCGGAATGCGCGCAGTAAGGTAGATGACCTCGAGGAAGACCGAGAGTAAGGCGCCGATGGCCAGCCACACTAGGCCGGTGACCTGCTCGCCGCGGCTATAATCCGTGCGCATTACAGGCCACCCAGCAGGTCATCGGCCGGCTCGCCCTGGCCCAGCTGGAAGTACTCGGCGCGCAGCAACGGCATGACCAGCAGGTTGGATAGACCATAGGCCCCGGGCACGTGCTCGGGTTCATGGAGCGCGGCCACGGCGGCCTCGGGGTTGGTGCGGGTGGTGGAGCCATCGGCCACCCAGATTTGGGAGGCGTGGGCGCGCATGGCGCTGCGCTTGGCGTCAAGGGCGGCGTCGGAAAGAGCGACGGTGACATCCGCGCCCTCGTTGGTGAAATTGTCTAGGTACTCCTGGCTGGGCTTGGTCCACCCTGCCGGCGCATCGAGGGTGTCTAGGCCGGCATAGTTAGCGGCGCGTTCAAAAATGCCGTACCAAATGCGCGTGCTTGGCGACGCCGCCTTCATCACCGCCTTATGCACCGCAATGTGGTCGGGGTGCCCGTAGCCGCCATCGGGTCCGTAGGTCAAGATGGCGTGGGGGTGAATCGCCTCGAGCTCGTCGCTCAGGAAATCGGCCGCCTCCTGGATGCGATTGACCAGTGCACACGGGTTTTCGTGCGAGGGAGAGCCCGCCATACCGGAGTCGCGGAAATGCCCGAAAGCGCCCAATTGAACTCCCTTGACGCCTAGGGCATCGAGGGCATTGGCCAATTCGCGGGCGCGGAAACCACCGAGCTGATCATGATCGGCCAGACCCTGGTAAGGCTCACCAATGACCTCGCCGTCCTCGCCCAAAGTGAGCGTGATGACGGTGACTTCGGCGCCGCGTGCGGCTAGAGTTGCCAGGGTGCCACCCATAAAGAGGGTTTCATCATCCGGGTGGGCGTGCACTGCCACCACGCGATAGCCGGTTAAGTCCTTAGTCTTCATCTATCCTCCAGCGGGGCGCGGTGATAAGACCCTCGTCCCAATCATCAATGCTTTGGCCGGGGCCTACAATACCCTCCCCGAGCGCGTGGATACGCGTCTCATCCACCAAAGGCACGTAGAGGGCCTCCTTAGAGTTCACGTCGCGAATGCGGCCGAGGGCTGCCTTCGGGCTCATGGCGCCGGACAAAATCTCCTCGCGAATCTCATCCGCGTTCTCCGGGCAGATTCCGGACAGATCGCCGGCGAGCGGCTGCTTGTCATCACAGCTGAAGATATTTGCTGCGGCCACCGAGTTCAGGGAGATATCCTCCCAAGTCACCACGGCATCCACCTCCCCTTCTGGCAAGAGCTTGGAGGTGATGGTGGTCAGGCGCTCGGAGACCACTTCGGCGTCGATACCGTGGGCTTCGAGGATGTCGTAGAGCGTAGTGGCTGCGGCCAAGGCCGTGGGGCTGGTGGGGTCTACCGCAAAGCGAATCGGCTCTTTACTAGCGCGGGTGCGCAGCGCAGTGAGATCCGCGTCCTTACTTATAGGGTTATTCCCCGGCTCAAGGTTGGAAGCGCGGCCGGTGGCCAAACGCGCGACCTGGTCCGTGTCAATCAGCGAGGCCAATCCGCGGCGTGCTGCCCTTTCTTCTAGTGCTCCATCCGCGGTGGACATGTGCAGGCGCAGTTGGCGCGGGCGGGTCAGGGCTTTATCGGAAACATGCCCTAAAAGGCCCAGTGCCTCCTGGGAGGTTTGATCCGGGGTAAAGTCCGCGAAACCAATCTGCCCGGAGCGCAGCATATTGAGCGCCTGGGTGCTATCGCGCACTTCGCGCAGCTGAATGACGTCCACCTGCGCCGGATTAGCGCCCCAGAAGCGGTCGTTCCGGTTCAAGGTAATGACTCCGCGGCCGCGATCCACGCTATCGACGAGGAAGCGCCCGGCCGATGCTGGAATCTTATCGGCTAAGGCAGAGCCAAAGTTATCGTCCTGCAGCAGGTGGGAAGGCAGTAGGTTATGGAAAAGCAGGTGCCAATCTTTCACCTTCTGGGAAAAGTCCACGGTGACTACGCGGCCGCCATCGGAGGTATTGACGGCCGATATGGCGTGGTAGCCGGCGGGATCGCGCACACCGGCGGTAGTGGTCATCTGCTTCCACAGGTAGCTAAAGTCCGCGCCAGAAATGGGTGTGCCATCGGACCATTGTGCGGGCGAGGCAATGACGTAACGCACCCGTTGCGCCACGCCCTTTGGAGCGGTGACCTCAGAGGCGGATTCGAGGATATCGGCGTCCCTTTGCCCGTGGTGGAACGCCGAGGGCAGCACCAGTTCTGCAATCTGGTCGACCAGCTCGGAGTTATTGGCCACTAGGTGCGGGTTCAATCCCGCGCGAAGGGGGTCCACGCCCACCGAGATGGTGGGGCGCTTGGCGGAGTCGGCATCCTCCGGCTGCTCTTCTTCCGGGGTAGCCGTGGTGGTAGTCTGATCTTCTTGCAGCGCGGAGGCATTATCCTCCACCACCGGTGGTGGGCCGGGGTTGGCCGCGCAGGCGCTAAGGAAGGCAAGGCTGGCGGTGCTCAGTACCGCAGCGATTGCCGACGCCGCGCGCCTTGGTGAAGCCGGATTCTTTTTCATCGCGGACTACTTTAGTCCCTCTACCCCGCCGAAACGAAGATTATTGGCGCTAGACTCGGCCATAGACCGCTACTTTTGAGGAGGCCCCAATGCTCATCTGCCAAGAAATGTTCCTTCTACTGACCAAAGACAACGGCAAGAAGGAAGACTGGGTGTCCAATAATGAGGCCGCGCTGCGCGCCACCGTACTCGCAGACCTGCTGCTGGGCGGGCACGTAGAGCTCGGTGAGAAGAAAAGGGTGGAGACTACTCCACAGCGCCCGGAGCACCCCGTGTTGGCTTGGGCTTGGGAGGAGCTGCAGCAACACAAGGCCACCAGCATGCAGAGCCTCTTGGAGGCTTCGTGGTTTACCCCGCGGGAAATCATCGCTTTGGATTTCCACGCGAATGGACTGCTCGATGTGGAAAAGGCCAAGTGGTGGCAGATAAGCGGCGACCGCTACATCATGACGGACCTGGAGCTAGAAAAGGAACTGCGCGAGCGGTTGGTTGCAGTCCTGGAGGCGCAGCACCCAGCCACGGTCAATGACGTCATTATTCTCGATATTCTCCGCGAGGTCAGCGGTGCCTATACCCTGCTGAAAAACGATGCGGAGGGAATGAAGCGCCGGGAGATGCGGGCACGCATTCAGGAAATCAAAAAAGAGGTCGAGTATGACAAAACCGCCTCCTCTGCGGTCAAGGCCGTAGTTGAGGAGGCGGCAGCGGTTGCGGCGATGGTGGCCACGTCAGCGGCAATCACCACCACCTAGGGTGCGGCTTTTTACTTATTCATCTGCTTGGCGCGGGCGGCGGCACGCTTGCGGTCGGTAGCGGAAAGCTCTACCTTGCGCACGCGCAGGACGTCCGGGGCGACCTCGACGCACTCGTCGTTGCCACAGAATTCCAGTGCTTCTTCCAAAGAGAGGGTGTGTGCCTTGGCCAGGGTGACCGTGGCATCCGCAGTAGCGGAGCGCATATTGGTCAGCTTCTTTTCCTTGGTGATATTGATGTCAATATCCTCATCACGGTTATTGGCACCAACGACCATGCCCTCATAAGCCTCGGCGCCCGGCTCGACGAAGAAGTTGCCGCGGTCAGCCAGCTGCATCAGCGCGTACTGGGTGATCTGGCCGGTGCGGTCAGCCACCAGGGAACCGGTCGGGCGGGACTTGATCTCACCGGCCCAGACATCCAGGCCGTCAGAGATGGAGTTAGCGATACCGGCACCGCGGGTCTCGGTCATGAACTGGGTGCGGAAGCCGATGAGGCCGCGGGCAGGAACGCGGAAGACCATACGTACCCAGTCGCCCTCGCGCACGTCCATGGCCTGCATCTGGCCCTTGCGGGCGGCCAGCAGCTGGGTGATAGCACCCTGGTGCTCGGACGGGGAGTCAATGGTGAGGATCTCGTATGGCTCGTAGGTCTTGCCGTCGATCTCCTTGGTCACAACCTGCGGCTTACCAACCGTCAGCTCGAAGCCTTCGCGGCGCATGGACTCAATAAGCACGGACAGCGCCATCTCGCCACGGCCCTGGACCTCCCAAGCGTCGGGGCGCTCGGTGGGCAGCACGCGCAGGGAAACGTTGCCGATGAGCTCTTGCTCCAAGCGGGCCTTGACCATACGTGCGGTGAGCTTATCGCCGCCGCCCTGGCCTGCCATCGGGGAGGTGTTTACGCCAATGGTCATGGAGATGGCCGGCTCGTCTACGGTGATGCGTGGCAAAGCCTCAGGGTGCTCCGGATCGGCGATGGTGTCACCAATCATGACGTCAGAAATGCCGGAGATAGCCACGATGTCACCGGCGATGGCTTCCTCGGCCGGCTGACGCTCGAAGCCGACGGTACGCAGCAGCTCGGCGACCTTCACGGTCTTGGTGTGCTGGTTGCCATCCTCGTCGTAGTGGATCCAGGCCACCTGCTGGCCCTTCTTAATGCGGCCGGCGTAGATACGCAGCAGCGCGATACGGCCTAGGAAGTCGGAGGCGTCCAGGTTGGTCACGTGTGCCTGCAGTGGGGCGTCGACGGTAGCGGAAGGCTCTGGGAGGACGTTATAGATGACGTCGAAAAGCGGCTGCAGATCCTCGCCCGCAGGGACGTTGCCATCGCCTGGGTTCTCGGTGGAGGCAACGCCGGCGCGGCCGGAAGCGTAGAGAACCGGCAGATCCAGCAGCTCCTCGGCGGCGGCTGCAGCTTCCTCATCCTCCAGGCCGGCGGCGATTTCCAGCAGGAGGTCTTGGGATTCGGAGACAACCTCGTCGATGCGGGCATCCGGGCGGTCAGTCTTGTTCACGCAGATGATAACCGGCAGCTTGGCTTCCAGTGCCTTGGTGAGCACGAAGCGGGTCTGCGGCAGCGGCCCCTCGGAGGCATCGACGAGCAAGACGACGCCATCCACCATGGAAATACCGCGCTCGACCTCGCCGCCGAAGTCGGCGTGGCCTGGGGTGTCGATGACGTTAATAATCAGGTCCTGGCCGTCCTTGCCCAGGCCCTTGCGGTGAATCGCCGTGTTCTTGGCCAGAATGGTAATGCCGCGCTCGCGCTCCTGATCATTGGAGTCCATGACGCGGTCCGTGTGTTCACCGTGGTCACCAAAGGCGCCGGATTGCTCCAGCATGCCGTTGACCAGGGTGGTCTTGCCATGGTCAACGTGCGCGACGATGGCAACATTACGGAACTCGGTATTACTCACTAGTGGGGTTCTCCTTCGGAGGATCTACAGCGCTTGCGCGCGCGAAATTGATCTTGAACGAGCTCCCACGATACCCCCTTAAAGGGCCAAGTGCAGCATTGGGGATGGCTTTACCCCGTAACGCACCGTATAGGGAGAGCGAAAATTCTTATAGATTGCCAAAGTACTTGACACCGCCCTTGCCATCACTATCGTTACTGTAGGTAATATTGTTACAGATGTGACAACTGGGGTTTGACTCCCCCTTCCCGAGACCGCACCCAAGGAATTGATAACGTGAGCTACGCCCGCACCACCTGGCGCCTGTCCGGCCGTACCGGTTATATCGCCGCTGCCACGGCCGCGCTCATCGGCCTCGCTTCTCCGCTCGTCGCCCCTGCGCAGGCATCCGCACCGGATCTTTCTTCCTTAGTGCAGCAGGCATCCTCCCATAGCCCGCTGGACGAGCTCGGCCGCCCCAATCAGGAAACCCAGGACCGCATCCGCGCTTTTGCGGCACAACCTTGGATTCCCGAGGATGTTCGCAACGCTATCCTCTCGGGCCTCGCGTTCTTCGCCGGCGGCGGCGATAGCAAGGGCGGCGTAGCCATGCCGGAGGGCAATAACCCGAACTTCCGCCAGTTCTACTGGCCCACAGTCTCCGCACAGTGCATTGGCGGCACTAGCGATGCCATGGGCTCGGCCATCGCCGTTCCTGGCCCCACCGAAATGCCGGCACCGGGCGCAAAGTCCGGCGAAACCGTCTTCCTCTTCACCGCCCTCGGCACCCCACCGGCCGCACGCGAACAAGGCGGGATGAACGTGCAGTGGTTCAACCTTGACACCCTGCGCAGCGGCATCACCCCACTAAATAACAATGGCATCAATCAGGACGGACCTACCACCTTGTCCGGCACCGCCCAGACCGGCAAGGGCACCGTCATCGCGCTGCTTTCTGGCGGTGTGAACACCCAGGAATCCCGCTGCAATTTTGCCCCGACCGCCGCCTTCCTTGAGGTGAAGTAAATGCCGGTGGATCTCCATCCGGTCAAGCGCGAGACCTTTAATACCGCCGAGTACACCAATATCGACCCCAAGGGGTTCCGGCGAGAGGTCGATACGTACACCGAGACGGATTTCGGCCTCTACATGGCGCGCGGGGCCGATCATCCGCGCTTCGGGTACCTGGAATCGTGGCTGCTGCCCGATCTCAACCTGCGTGCGAATATCTTCCACTTCCGCCCCGGGGTGGACGTCCACCAGGACTTTTATATTGATGTGGCCGAAATCCAGCGCGATGGCGCGGTGTGGACCACCCGCGATCTTTATGTGGATCTTGTTGCCACCCGCAGCGAGCCCATTTCCGTGCTCGATATTGATGAGCTCTCTGCCGCGGCCTCCGCCGGCTTGATTTCTGCCGAGGACACAGAGAAAGCCATCGACACTACACTTGCCGCAGTCGAGGGCATTACTCGCAGCGGTGACGATGCGATGGCTTGGTTGGCGCATCAGGGAATACACTTAACGTGGTCCGATAACATCACCCTAACCCCAGAAGGATAATTTATGGCCGGTGGCCTTTTTGCTCTGCTTGACGACGTCGCCCTGATCGCCCGCTCCGCTGCCTCTAGCGTTGACGATGTGGCCGCCCTTGCAGGCAAGACCTCCGTGAAGGCCGCAGGTGTGGTAGTCGACGATGCTGCCGTAACCCCACAATACGTGGAGGGAATTAAGCCCCAGCGCGAGTTGCCGATGATCTGGCGCATTACCAAGGGCTCGCTCATCAATAAGCTCGTCATCATCTTGCCCATCGCCATGATCCTCTCTTGGATCGCGCCGTGGGCGCTCACGCCCATCTTGATGTGCGGCGGTACCTATCTATGCTTTGAAGGCGCGGAAAAAATCCTGCATCACCTTCTTCCCCACCGAGAGAAGGAAACTGAATCAGTCCAAGAAAAGGGCGCAGACGCCGAAGATAGCTTGGTCAAGTCCGCGATTACCACTGACCTCATCTTGTCATCTGAGATCATGGTTATCTCCTTAAACGAGGTCATCGACCAGCCATTCTGGATGCGCCTGGCAGCCCTCATTTTCGTCGGCATCTTGCTGACCCTGGGTGTCTACGGCGCCGTTGGCCTCTTGGTCAAGATGGACGATATTGGCATGGCCCTTAATAAGCGCCACAATGGCAAGTCCACGGTGGGCAACGCCTTGGTTAAGGGCATGCCGATCGTTCTCGATATCATCGGCGTCATCGGTACCGCCGCCATGCTGTGGGTAGGCGGCCACATCGTAGTCAAGGGCCTGCACGAATTCGGTATGGATCAGCCCCACGAGTTCATTGCGTCCGTGACCGACAAGATCTCCAATGGCGCCCTGGCGTGGCTGGCCGATACCGGCATGTCCATGGTCTGCGGCCTGGTGCTTGGCGTAGTGGTTGCCACCATCGTGATGGCGGTCAAGGCCTCCTTTGGCAAGACCTCGGCCACCTCCGCCCAGCCGGCGGAGGCTTAAAACGCCGTAGCCCGGCTGCATAGCCGGGCTACATAAATAGCATCAGCGAAACCGCCATCACGGCCATGCCGGCAATCAAGCCGTAGATAGCGTGATGGTGCTCGCCGGTCTCCTCAGCGGTGGGCAATAGCTCATCCAGCGAGATGAAGACCATAATGCCGGCGATGGCGGCGAAGCTAATGCCCATCGTCGCCGGCCCAATAACCGGCAAGAGAAGGCCGAAGCCGATGAGCGCGCCGAGCGGCTCGGCCAGGCCAGACAAGGTGGCCCACCAAAAGGCCTTCTTGCGGGAGCCAGTGGCCTCGCGCAGCGGAACAGCCACCGCAATGCCTTCCGGGATATTGTGAATGGCGATGGCCACCGCCACCGGCACCGCAACTTCCTTAGATTCCAGGCCGGATAGGAAGGTGGCAAACCCCTCGGGGAAATTGTGCAGGCCCAGCGCGCAGGCGGTAAATACGCCGGTTTTCATTAGCTTCTTGCGGCGGGTTTCTTCGGCCGTGGTGGCCGGCTCATGGGGGTTAATCTCCTCCGGCACGAGCCGGTCAATGATGGCGATGACGGCGATGCCAGCAAAGAACGCCCCGACGGCGGCCCAGGTGCCGGTGGTTTCCTCGCCGAGGGCGTCGGAAAGCTGCGCAATGCCTTCCGGCAGGATCTCCATAAAGGAGACATACAGCATCACGCCGGCCGAAAGCCCCAGTGCAGCGGCCATAAAAGCCGGCCCCGGCTCGCGCCTTCCCACCGCCAAAGCGCCGCCAATCGAGGTCGATAGGCCCGACAGCAGCACCAAGGCGAAGGCAAAGGCAAAGGTACTAAAAGTCATAGCTGGCACCCTACCTGCCAATGATTGTCAAGTATTAATTATCTTCCTTATCTTCCGGTACCGGAGAGATGAACTCGCCATTCATGATAGATGGGTCGTTGTCCACATACTCGCCTGCCTCGTAGTCATAGCCCACGGCGCGGCCCTCTTCGTCCGTGCGCGCGTACCAATCGGTCACCTCTGCTGCAGTGGAGTTAAAGTGCGCGCCCGTTGCGTAGTCGCCG
Source organism: Corynebacterium sp. S5S1 (assembly GCF_001913985.1). Lineage (NCBI taxonomy): Bacteria > Bacillati > Actinomycetota > Actinomycetes > Mycobacteriales > Corynebacteriaceae > Corynebacterium > Corynebacterium sp. S5S1. The sequence continues at coordinate 32,757 of NZ_MKXT01000011.1, read as the reverse complement.
TCTGTCGGCTCGATAGACAGGGCAAAGTTATCGCCATAATCGCGCACGCCCCGCACGATCGCATTAGAGACCGCTTCGTCCTCGTAGAAATGACGGATGGAGGCAGGATCATGGCGCAGCTCGCGCACCAACGCGATGCACATGAGCACGATGATGACCGCGAAAGGCAGGGCCGTCACCGTAATAAGGTTCTGCAGGCCCTGCAGCGCATTACGGCCACCGGCAAGCAAAATGACCACGGCAATGCCAGCCATACATACCACCCAAAAGACCGTTACTGCCGGGTTGGGCTTGGGGTTGCCGCGCTGGGTGAGCTGCGAGTTCACAATGGATGCGGAGTCAGCCGTGGTAATGAAGAAGACCACCAGCATGATGATGACGATGGGCGCCATCCACTCCGCTCCCGGGAAGTGGTCCAAGACCTTGAAAAAGATGTCTTCTGCCGCCGGCATGGAATCAATAGTGCCATCTGGGGCGATATCGCCATCGCGGCGCTGCAGCCAAATGGTGGTACCGCCCAGGATGGTAAAAGCGGCAACAATGATGGCGGAGGGAATAAGCAACACACCGAGCACGAACTGGCGGATGGTTCGCCCGCGCGAAATCTTGGCTACGAAGACGCCCACGAATGGCGACCAGGATACCCACCACGCCCAGTAGAAGGTGGTCCAAGAGGACAGGAAGGCCACCATGTCTTCGCCCTCGCCCATGTTGGCAGAGAGCATCTGCGGCATTTCATCGAGATATTCAATCACCACGGCCGGCAGCATATTGGCCAAGAAGGCGGTCGGCCCCACGACGAAGAAGAACAGGGCCAGTGCCATGGCCAGCACCAGGTTGATATTGGAGAGCCACCGAATGCCCTTGGCCAAGCCGGAGACGGCCGAGAAGATCGTTCCGATGGACAGTACCACGATGATTACCAGCGCCGCGGCATTGCCGGTGGTAGACCAGCCGCTAACCAATTCCACGCCGCGGCCGATCTGCAGCGCACCGATGCCCAGCGTGGCGGCGGTGCCGAAGAGAGTGGCAATAATGGCCAGGCCATCGATGATGCGCGCGGGCAGGGAGTCAGTGGAGCGATTGCCAAAGAGCGGCATCAGGATGGAGCTCATCAGCGGCACGCGGCCGCGGCGGAAGGAGACGTAGGCCACGCACAGGCCCACGATGGCGTAAATTGCCCAGGCGTTAAAGCCCCAGTGCATGGCTGCCTGCGCCATGGCGCCCAGCACCGCTTCATCGCTCGCAGCCTCATAGGCACCAGGGCGCGGCGAAAGGTAGTAGCTCAGTGGCTCGAAGGGGCCGAAGAAGATAATGCCGATGCCAATGCCGGCGCCAAAGAGCATCGCGGCCCAGCTCACCGTGGAAAATTCCGGCTTCTCCCCATCTAGTCCGAGAGGGATTTTGCCGTACTTTGAAAAGGCCAAGATGATGAGCAAAAACATCAGGAACGTCGCCAGGGCGGTAAAGATCCAGCCCAAGTTACGCATCACCCAATCGAGCGCTGTCGAAGAAGCATCGAAGACCTGCTCGGGCGCAATCACACCCCAGATTACGAAGGCGACGACCAGTCCGCCGACCACAAAGAGGATCGGCTTGTCTACTCCATACTTGACCTTCTGGTCCTCAATGGAAACGCCCGGCACCAGCGCGGGGTGGATATTATGCGGGTACATAATGTCCTTTAAGATGCGCTTGGCGTTGCGGGTGCGCTTTTTGCTTTCCTCCGAATTATTCACCCCACGCACAGGGCGGGATGAGGAAGACGGTGAAGAAGAGATGGTTCTACTCCTATTTTGTTTTCCGGGTTTCACTTTTAAGAGAGCTGTCTACACATTAATAGAAACTCGCCGGATATAAAGCTGGCGCCAGCCCTATCCCTCATATGCGTAAAATGAGCTACGCATTGTTTACCGGCCTTTAACCTTGGGAGTGACTTTCTATGGCGCTATACCCGCTCGCGACTAGTTACTTCGGTGTGGAGCATGTTGCGGTCCTCGAGCACCCAGTGCTGGGCACCGCATTGAGTATCCCCGGCGTGGCGAAGCACGCTGCGCTTGTCAACGTCTCCCTAGAACCCGATACCTACACCAACGGCTGGCGCGTTCGCTCGGACTTCGGCTTCTTAGGGTTTCTGGACGAGGTCGAGGCGGCGGAGTATCCCGCCTTGGAGCGATTGAAGGCCTCCTCTGCACAGCCGCAGACGATCGCCACCGTGGAGGTAGTTGACGGCCAAGTCGAGGTTGCCGTGTCACTGGGCCTGTGGCCGTGGATGGTGCCGGTCAATGACCAACCGCAAGGAACCGCGCTGCTCTCCGGCGGACGAGGCGTGCTGATCGATGCCGCCGCCGGCGACCTATCGCCCGCCCAGCTTGAGCAGATGGGCACACAGCAATTTTTCGTCACACTGGACGACCTTGCCGGCACCGCGGTGGCGACCTGCGACGATACGGTTCTCGGTCCCCTCAGCGACAGTGCCGCGCTCCCTGGACTGCGCGCCGCATTCGCTGCGGCAAACGGTTCTGGGGCGGGGCTTTCTGCCCGCGCCTACGCGAGCCACGGCATGCTTGCCGTCGATATCCCCGCCGATGAGGCCACCACCGCAGAACTCTTCTCCCCCGCTGTTCCACCGCTGCGCGTGCCCGCGCCACAACCTGCGATTCCCGCCGCTGCGCGCGCAACCACGCCGGCTCAGCCCGAGGTCTGGGAGCACACGCTCTCCTGCGAGGCCGCCGTGACGGCGCTGCCCACCGGTTCGCGCCGCCCGAAAGGGCCACAGGCCCAGCTGGCTGCACCCGCTAAGCCAGATGCGCCAGCTCAGCAGCACAATGAGCAAGCACAACAGCCGCAGGCCAGCGCCAAGCTGGCGGAGTTGGTCTCCTCCATCCCGGGAGAGCAGAGTTTCAGCTGGCGTGCGCTGCCGGTAGCCGAAGAACCGGGCCGCTTTTCCTCCGAATCCGCGCGCGTGCGAGCCCGGCGCGTAGCGCGCGACACGTCCCACCACCGCGGGGGCAATCACCGCAAATAGGTGCGATGCTCAACCACAGAGGCCACGCTAGCGCAATGTGCGTTGGCCCCCGTCGCCGCGGCGAGTAATCCGCTGGGCGTCGAGGTATTCCAGCAGCGGGATGGCTACCCGTCGCGTGGTGCCCAGCGCTTTACGGGCTGCCGAAAGCGTAAAGGGCTGCTCCAGTTCGCTAAGGCGCCGGCGCGCTTCCTCCGGTGCCGAGGGCAAGAGCACGATTCCCTGCTTGAGGCGCAGGAGGCGCCCGGCGCGCTCGGCGGCGGCAAGTTCCTTTGGGCCCAGGCCCAGCTCCGTTAGGTCATCTACTTCGGGGGCCGCAAAGGGTTCTACCTTAAGCCTTTCCTCGATGGCAGCGACCCCGCGCTCCGCCGGGCCAAGGTCCGCCCGCTGCCCGGGAAGGCGCAACACTCCCTCACTGCTTTCCGCCTTCGCAGCGGCGATGGCTAGGCCCAGCAAGCCTTCTTCTTGCAGGCCAAGGGCGTCCATGGCCGCCTTGCGCGGCAGTCCCGGCGCTAGGGGATGTGCGGCGGTGTGGGCTTGCAGGACGTCGGTAAGCGCGTGCTTCCACCGAGTTACCTGGGAGGCCGTAATCCACCAGTCGCGGAAGGCGATAATGCCTTGCGACGGCGCTGTAGTTGCAAAACCATCGCGATCAAGGTCCTCCACACGGGCAAAACCGACGCGACGCAGATAGCAGGCAGGATCCCTAAATGACTCTTGGGCACTGAGCTCTTCTGCGCGGCGGCGGGCGGCACCGCGCCGGTTAAGCTCCGGCGGCCGCAGATCTACTGCCTCTACCCCAGCGACGACGTGCCGGCCGCCAGGACTGCGCACTACGAAACGATCAAGGAGCCGCAGCGGCAGCGGGTGTGCCAGGCTGATGCGCGCGAAATCGGCAGACAAGGGACGCAGGTGGGCCTCCACCCCGGCGGTACCGGTGTGCACGACGAGGTTATCGGGCAGCCCGTCGAGCTCCGCGCCAAAGGTGCGGCGGACATCGAGGTGGTCCACCAGGCGCCACGCACCCGGGGTAAGCAGCACGTCGCCGCGGTGGATATCGGCGGCATCCACCCCGCGCAGGTTGACGGCCGCACGAGTGACGGGGCCGAGTGAATCCTCCGCGCGATTTTCGCTGTGCAGGCCACGGATCTCCACGGCCCTTTCCCCACCAGCCGTGGCCACCTTAAGGCTATCGCCCACGCGCAGGGTGCCCGCGGCAAGCGTTCCGGTAACCACGGTGCCCGCGCCCTTCACGCTAAAGGCGCGGTCCACCCACAGGCACACGGGTGCCTGCGCATCGGGAGCGGGCACAGCGGCAAGGACCTCATCGAGCGCCTGCCGCAGCGCCGCAATGCCGTCGCCGGTAGGGGCGGATACGGGGATAATGGGGGCGTCGGCAAGCGGGGTGCCGGCCAGCTGCGTTCGGATTTCTGCGGTGCGGTCCACAGTGGCGCGGTCGCTGCGAGTTAGCGCAATAATGCCGTGCTCTACGCCCAGCGCGCGCAAGGCATCGCGGTGGTCGGTGGACTGGGCCTGCCATCCCTCATCGGCCGCCACAACAAAGAGGACGACCGGGGCCGGGCCCACGCCAGCGAGCATATTGCCTAGGAATTTTTCATGCCCGGGCACATCTACGAAAGCCACATCCGCGCCAGAAGGCAGCGTGGTCCAGGCAAACCCCAGATCAATGGTAAGGCCGCGGCGCTTTTCTTCCTCCCACCGGTCCGGGTCCATCTCCGTAAGAGCCCGCACCAGGGTGGACTTGCCGTGGTCCACATGACCGGCAGTAGCGACGACGTACACCTAGCCCACCGCCTTAATAGCGGAAATAACCGCGGCGTCGTGGTCGGCAGGAACGCAGCGAATATCCACCAAGCAGCGGCCCTGATGCACGCGACCTACTACGGACGGGTCCTGGCGGCGCAGCGCGTCCGCATAGGGCTCGGGCAGGCTCACCGCGAAGCCCGGCAGCGGGTACTCCGGCGCCCCGCCACCGCCCACGCGGCCATCGTGAGGTACCACTTCTGCCCCGACTGCCTGCGCGATGGCTTCCGTGCGCTGGCGGTGGGTCTGGGGATCAAGGTGGAGGGCATCCTGCACCGCATTCGAGGGCGTCGAAATGGCCGCCTCCAGCGCGTTGAGGCGCAGCTTATCTATGCGCACCGCACGCGCCAGCGGGTGCTTCTTCACCGCGGCAATCGCGTCCTTGGTGCCGAGCAAGATTCCTGCCTGCGGACCGCCAAGCAGCTTATCGCCGGAGGCTATGACGATATCGGCGCCGGCGCGCAGCTGGGCCTGGATATTTGGTTCTTCTGGCAGCGCCGGGTCATGGGTGAGCAGGCCGGAGCCCAAGTCCACGATGAGTCGCGTATCGTGCTCCACCGCTAGGCGGTGCAGTTCCTCTACCCCGACTGCGGAGGTAAACCCCTCGATGCGGAAATTGGAAGGATGCACCTTCAAGATGGCGCCGGTGTTAACTCCCAGAGCGCGTTCATAATCGGCCAGGTGCGTGCGGTTAGTCGCCCCTATTTCTTTGAGGCGCGTAGCCGTGGACTCGATGAGCTCGGGCAGGCGAAAGCCAGCTCCGATCTCAATGAGCTCGCCGCGCGAGATGATGACCTCTTTGCCGGGGGCGAGTGCAGCGGTGGCCAGGAGCAAGGCGCTGGCGCCGTTGTTGACCACGAGGGCATCTTCTGCACCGGGGCAGGCTGCGAGCAGCGCGGCCTTGGCTCCGGCGCCGCGATTTCTGGATCGCTTGCCCGAGCCCAAGTCCATTTCCACATCTGTATAGGAGGCAGCGGCGTGCAGGGCCTCTACCGCGGCGCTGGGAAGCGGGGCACGCCCTAAGTTCGTATGAATGATGACGCCGGTGGCGTTAATGACTGGGTGCAGGGAATGCGTATTCTTTTGTTCTAGGCGCTGCGCAATTTCTGCGGGTATATCGCTAACCGGCAACTGACCGCGGCGCGCTCGGGCGACTGCGCCCTGGATTATCGCGCGGATGGTGTGCTCGGCTAGGCGCTGTCGCGCGGATTCTACTTCCGGCAGCTGGAGCAGCTCGTCCATGCGGGGAATATTCCTGCGGGGGTCCGGGCTGACAGCAGGCGTGGGCGTGGGCACTGTGGCATTCCTCCTTGCGCGCGGGTGGCGGAGACGGACAGGAATCGAACCTGCCAGACCGAGATACTCGGCCTCACCGGTTTTGAAGACCGGGGCGCCCACCAGGACACGTACGCCTCCGTGTGATCACCTTACACGGGCATTCCCCGGTGCCGGCACACCTGTCACGCAATACATCCACCATGCCGCTCCGAGGTGGAAACCTCGGCGCCCTATGTCCTATCGCCACACACAGGTCCCCTACCTTGCTGTGCAGCCAAATAGTTCCTCGGGATGAGTAAAATGGCGCTATGACCGAAGATATTAAACTCACCTCTTTCGCCGCAGGCGGCGGTTGTGCCTGCAAGATTCCCGCTGGCCAACTTGAGTCTGCCGTCGAGGGCCTGATAGGCAAGGCCGACCCCAACGTGCTGGTCGGCTTGGACGATGGCGACGACGCCGCGGCCGTGAAGATTCAAGATGGCCTGGCAGTCATCTCCACCGCGGATTTTTTCACCCCCATGCTCAATGACCCCTACGATTGGGGGCGAGTGGCTGCCGCCAATGCGCTGTCTGATGTCTATGCCATGGGTGGCACCCCGGTTACCGCCATTAACCTGGTGGGCTGGCCCAATGAAAAGCTGGGCCTGGATGTGCTGCGTGAGGTCCTGCGCGGCGGCATGGATATAGCCACCGAGGCCGGCATCTCCGTCACAGGTGGGCACTCCATCACCGCGCCCGAGCCACTGTACGGCATGGCCGCCACCGGTATCGTCGCCCCCGACAAGCTCATGCGTAACGACGCCGCCGAACCTGGCCTGCCCATCACCCTAACCAAGCCCATTGGCGTAGGCATCCTCAACAACAAGCACAAGGCCACCGGCGAGGTCTCCCAGGCCGCGGTCGATTCCATGACCACCTTGAACCGTGAGGCCGCCCGCACCGCGGTGGAGGCGGGCGTGCGTGCCGCCACGGACGTCACCGGCTTCGGGTTGCTCGGCCACCTGTACAAGATGTGCCGGGCCTCCGGCATCGCCGCGGAGCTCGACTTTTCCGCCGTGCCCACCGTCGAAGGCGCAAAGGAGGCGCTGGCGGAGGGCTTCATCCCCGGCGGCTCTCGCCGCAATCTCGACTGGGTGCGCCCACACCTCGATACCTCCTTGAACGAGGAAGAGCTGGTGCTGCTTGCCGACGCCCAAACTTCCGGCGGCCTCCTCCTCATCGGCGAGGTCCCCGGCTACCCCGTCATCGGCCATACCACCGAGCGCACCGGCGATGCCTATATCAAGGTCTAAGATGCAGCGACAGGTCCCTTTTCTCCTCGCCCTTTCCTCCACCACCCTTGCTGCGGCGGGGCTGGTGGGGTGCTCGTCCGAGGAGGCATCGCCAAGCGAATGCTCCCCTGTTGATAGTGCCGCGGTGCGCGAGGCCCTGCCAGATTCGCTCGGCAAGTCGAAGCTCGACCCACACTCCACCGACGAGGATGAACATTCCTTCTCAGTGCTCTACCGTGCACAGGATGACGAGCAAGTCAGCCTGCTGGGGACGAAATATGAGGCCGAGGGCTCACCCGTCTGCCCCGATGACCCCAATGAGGCAGCGCAGCGCTACTTAGAGCTGCTGCACGACGACCTCGATGCCCAAAACGCCGACCAGCAGCGCCCCGCCAATGAGTACTCCCCCTTCGAGTTCACCGCCGCTGACAGGCGGTTTTATTGCTCCGCCTGGCCGGTCGAAGAGTCAGTGTCTACCACCTGCGTCACCACCGTGGGCGATGTGGCGCTGAACTACTACCTCCACCGTGATGGTCGCGACTCCGCAGCCGAGCAACAACGCATGGAAGACATCGGCTCGGAGCTCGCCCCCGCCCTGCAGGACCTGGACTAGTCCGGGCTCACCACATCGTGGTCGAGGCCCTGCTCGCGCCGGCGCCTTTCCGCCCGGCGCTTCTGCGGCCCGATGGTGGTCTCCGGATTCTTCACCGCTTCCAGCCCGGCATTGAGCACGCCAAAGCGCGTGCACGCCGAGCCTGCCAAGAGCGATAGCCCCGCAACCACCGAGACTGCCCGCGACTTCGTCACCGCAGCCACTGCACTACCGACACCGCCAGCCGCGATGAAGTATTCCGAGGCCTTCATCAACGCGCCCGGCCTGCCCTCGTGCAGCGCCTCGCGCGGCTCCGGCTCCATGCCTTCCTCCAGCACCTTGGTCGCCACCAGATCGCTGGCTGCCGCGGCCATACCCAACACACGGGCCGGTCCCGCGTGCTCGACCGGAGTGGTCACCATAGCCAGGCCGGACGACGCCGCACCCGCCGAGGAAACGAAAACATACGGCAGGTGCTTTTTCATGTCATTCCACACCGGGTTCGCGGTATTGGACAGCAATACCGCGGTATAGCCCGCGAGCGGACCACCGAGCACGCCCGCGACCGCGCCCGCCGGCCCGGCCGACTTCTTCAGCGCCGTACGCACAAACTTCGGCAGCGGCAGCTTGTGGCCGGTCGCCGCATCCACTTCCGCGGCGGCAGGCAGCGCGGCCGCGCTGGCAAAGCCCGACAAAATCCACGAGCCCATGGACATTGGCGAGGTCACCTTGAAGACACGGAACATGTTCAGGGCGCGCTCCGGGCGACCCAAATCCAGAATCAAAAAGACCGATCCCACGGCCGCCGCGCCAAAGGCAGAGATCCGGGTGGTGCGCCGCAGCGGCGCATTGCCCGCGGCCTGTGCACCAGCAGCCAAGAGCCCCGAGCCACCGCTCACGCCACCCAAGAAGAAGTAGGCGCCGATGGGCCATTCCCACGGCGGAGCCTTCACCACAGGTCGGCCATAGTAAGACGAGAACTCGAAGTCCTGCGCCATGCGCTCCTCTTTGGAGCCGTCCTGCGCGCCCGCGCCTGGACGCTTCCGCTTCTTCTTCGGCTTCGTACCGTCGAACTTCCGGTAGCGATTGCGGCGCTCCGGCTGCGGTGGACGGTATTCATCAAAGTTGCTCATTTACGTCCCCCAATCAGGAAGGAACCAGCCACGGCCAACGCCATGCCGCCGATAGCCTTGGCTGCGGTCTTATACATCTGCGGCAAATCGGCCGTCGGCACGCGCGGGTCCGGCGGCAAACCGTAGACCTCAGGTGAATCCAAAAGCAGGAAGATGGAGCCGGTTCCGCCCACGCCATCGTCCTGGTTGGCACCGTAAAGGCGGGCCTCAGTAAGGCCTTGCTCGTGCAATACGCGCACGCGTTCCTTGGCTGCGGCCACCATCTCCTCGTACGGCCCGAACTGAATGGAATCAGTAGGACAGGTCTTAGAACATGCTGGCTGTTCGCCCTGCTTCAGGCGGTCGTAGCACATGGTGCACTTCTGGGCCACGCCCAAGTTCTTGATCGGCATCGCCTCGCCCGGCGTATGGTCCGGGCCCTGCGGGGCAAGTTGCTTGAGTTTTTTCAACACGTTGACACCGGCATGGGAATTATCCACGTAATCCACCGTGGCCGTCTTGTCATACTTCAGCGCCACACCGCCGTCATCGCGGCGCTCGATGACGCCAAACGGGCAGCCGGCCACGCAAGTGCCGCAGCCATTGCACACATCATCCTGGACCACAACGGTGCCAAACTCGGTGCGGAACAGCGCGCCAGTAGGACACACGTCCAAGCAGCCTGCATGCGTGCAGTGCTTACACACGTCCGAGGACATGAGCCACCGGAACGTATCCGTATCCGGCGGGGTGGTATCAACCTCTGGGGCCTGCGCGCCTACCGAAGGCATACCCAGGGAAATGAGATTCTTTCCCTCCTCCCGGGCTTGCTCGATGCGGTCATTGTTTTGCTCCACAAAGGCCACGTGCCGCCAGCTATTTGCACCCAGTGCGCCAGTGTTGTCATAGGAATCACCCGTGACGTCATAGCCTTCTACCGGGTTGCGGTTCCACTCCTTGCACGCCACCTCGCAGGCCTTACACCCGATACACACGGAAGTGTCGGTGAAAAAGGCCATGCGGCGGTACTTGTCGTAGCCGTGCCGGTTCGCGTTTTCGGTCAGAAGATTTGTCATTTACTTACCTTCTTCGCTTTCCTCGCCCTTCTCGCCGTGCTCATCCGCGTCCGCGGGCTGCTGCGGCTCTGGGTTATAGGTGAAGGAATCATCCACGGTGAGCAGATCATTACCGGAATCCAGGTTCAGGTGCGCGCGCTTCTGATACTCCTTGAGCATCTCTACACGGGCTTCACCGCGCGGGCGACGCCCCGGCTGGATATCGCAAGCGCCGATCTTGGAATTCTGGATGAATACGTTCGGCTCCAATGTAAGGCCCAGCAGATCATTGGCGCCATCGCCTGCAACGGCCGTGGAATCGGACTCGCCATAGTGATACGGCAAGCCGATCTGGTGGAACTCCTCACCATTGATCTTCATCATCTGCATGCGGTCAGTGACCAAGACCTGCGCCTCAATGACGCCGCGGGGCGAGATGATCGTGGCCCACTTGCCGTTTTCCAAGCCACGCTTTTCTGCCAAGGCCTTATCGACCTCGCAGAATAGGCCCGGCTGCAACTCCGCCAGGTACGGCAGGCGGCGCGACATCGCACCCGAGGTATACATCTCGGTGAGACGATAGGTGGAAAAGACAAACGGGAACACCTCCGAACCCGGCTCACCAGGTTCTGGGCGCGACAGGTTGTCTGGGCGCTTGATGGTCAGGCGCGTCGGCGATTGCTGTTGCTTGTACAGCACGTTGTGCACCGGGGACTCGTGCGGCTCATAGTGGGTGGGCAATGGGCCGTCGGAAAGCCCGGTCGGCGCAAAGAGCCAACCGCGGCCATCCGCCTGCATGATGAAGGCATCGGTGCCGTCGAGGGCATCCGGGCCCACGGCGTCGATCGGAGCCTTGTAGTCCGGGGACTTGGTAGCCGGGAAGTCCGGCACGTCATCGCCAACCCATTTACCCTGGTCGGCGTCCCACCACACATACTTCTTGCGCTCCGACCACGGAGTGCCGTCCGGCTTCGCCGAAGCACGGTTGTAGAGCAAGCGGCGGTTGGCCGGCCATACCCAACCCCACTCGGGAGCTACCTCGTTTTGTTCCGAACCCGGAACCTTGCGCGCGGAATGATTAATGCCGTCCTTAAACACGCCGGTGTAGATCCAGCAACCACCGGAGGTACTGCCATCGTTCTTCATCTCCACGAAGGCAGGCAAAAGCTCGCCCTTTTTCGGGCCCTCTAGGTAGTAGCCGTTGATCTCCTTGAGGATATCCTCAGAATTCGGCTCGCCTTCCTCGGTTTCCACATAGTCCCACGTGACTTTCTGCAGAGGAATATCTCGCGGATCCGTGGAATCGCGCAGGCGCTCCTTGATCTTCCTGCCCAGTTGGTAGAAGAACCACAGGTCACTTTTCGCATCGCCTGGCGGCGGTGCTGCCTGGAAACGCCATTGCAGCATGCGCTGCGTCTGGGTAAAGGTTCCCGCCTTTTCCACGTGGGTGGCCGCCGGCATCAAGAAGACCTCAGTGCCGATGTCTTCGGTCTTAAGCTCGCCGTTTTTAATCTCCGGCGAATCCTTCCAGAAGGAGGCGGTCTCAATCTCCTGGAAATCGCGTACGACCAGCCACTTCAGCGCCGCCAAGCCGCGGCGCTGCATACCGCCGTTGGACTGCGCCACGGCCGGGTTCTGGCCAAAGACAAAGTAGCCTTCCACCTGCTCATCCAGCATGGCCATGAGCGTTTCATAGGTCGAATGCGCACCAGAAATGCGCGGCATGAGGTCATAGCCCCATCCGTTGTCCTTGGTGGCTGCATCGCCCCAGTAGGACTTCATCAGCGAGACCGCATAGTTCTCACCGATCTGCCAAAAGCCCTTCTGCGACTCATTACGGATTCCATCAACGAACTCTGGCCAGCTTTGCTTGTCGACGCTCGGCATCGGCAAATATCCCGGCAAGGAGTGGAACAGAGTCGGGATATCGGTAGAACCCTGAATTGAGGCGTGGCCGCGCAGCGCCATAATGCCCGAACCTGGGCGCCCCACATTGCCGGTGAGCAGCTGCAAGATGGCCGCGGTACGAATAAACTGCGCACCCAGAGTGTGCTGGGTAAAGCCCAACGCATAAGCAAAGCAGGTGGTGCGATCCGGCGTGGAATTCCGCGCGATCGACTCCGCTAGGTAATAGAAGTCCTCCTGCGCAATACCGCAGGTCTCCTCCACTACCTCAGGCGTATAGCGCGCGTAGTGCCGCTTGAGAATCTGGAAGACCGAATTCGGATGCTCTAGCGTCTCATCGCGTTCCACATTCCACGACGCACCCTCCGGCTTCTGCACGTATTGCCACGAATCCGTGACGTACTTACCGGTCTCTGGATCATAACCAGAGAACAGACCGTCCAGATCTTCGGTGTCCTGGTAGTCCTCCGAAATGATCATCGGCGCATTGGTATACGCCACCACGTAGTCATGGAAATACAGGTCATTGTCCAGCAGGTAGTTAATGACTGCGCCCAAAAGCACCACATCCGTACCGCCGCGAATGCCAATGTGGCGATTCGCAAAGGCAGACGTGCGCGTATAACGCGGATCCACGTGAATGATGCGGGCACCACGCTTCTTGGCTTCCACCACCCACTGGAACCCCACGGGATGGCACTCGGCCATATTAGAACCCTCAATGACGATGCAGTCCGCATTCGCCATATCCTGCAGCGGTTGGGTTGCGCCGCCGCGGCCAAACGAAGTTCCTAGACTAGGAACAGTGGCGGAGTGTCATATACGCGCCTGGTTCTCGAGCTGAATCGCACCAGCGGCGGTAAAAAGCTTCTTGATGAGGTAATTTTCCTCATTATCTAAGGTCGCACCGCCCAAACCGGCAATGCCCATCGTGCGGTTGAGCGTGCGACCTTCATCGTCCACATCCTGCCAACCGTTCCGGCGGGCTTCCAAGAAACGATCCGCAATCATCTCCATCGCGGTATCTTCATCAAGATCCTGCCACTCCGTCGAGTACGGCGCACGATACTTAATCTTGGTAAGGCGCGTAGCGGAGTTAATCAACTGCTCCGACGCAGATCCCTTCGGGCACAGGCGTCCACGAGAAATGGGCGAATCCGGATCGCCCTCCACCTGAATGACGCGGTCATCTTTGACATATACGCGCTGCGAGCAACCAACCGCGCAGTACGGGCACACCGACTGCACTACGCGGTCCGCTTCCACGGTGCGCCCATGCTTATCTTTACTCTTTTGAGACTGCGTATTGACGTCCCTTCCGAAGGGATCGCCACTGCGCAGCTGGCGCACAACCGGCCAGTTGAGAGGGCTAAAGCGAGACATGTCCTTTAATCTATATTTCACCGATTAAAAAAGCCACAAAGGCTACCCTAACTAGCTTGCACCGCCCAGAGTGCCCGCTTAATCCCCCCAACGATGTCCGCCAGCTCCATCATGGGCTTATCCGTTTTCTCCTGCTCTGTAATGAACGGGACGTGGACAAATCCTGCGCGCACCTTCGCCCCTGCGAAGTGATGCAAGAGACCATAGAGCAGCTGGTTACACACGAAAGTCCCGGCCGTATTCGACAACCGCGCCGGAATATCCTCCATTGCCGCAACCATTTCCTTTACCGGCAGCGTAGAGAAATATGCCGCCGGGCCGCCTTCCACAACCGGTACATTCACCGGCTGATAACCCGCATTATCAGGAATATCGGCATCCATAACGTTAATCGCGACCCGCTCTGGGGTGATATGCGCCCGCCCACCGGCCTGGCCCAAACATACAATTGCATCGACCGCCGAACCCTCCGCGGCCTCAATCGCCCGACGCAGCGATTCCCCGAACTTCGTCGGGATCACCAGCTTGATGAGCTCCGCGTCTCCAATGCGATCCGGTAGTTGCTGAAGAGTTCGTTCCGTGGGGTTTATGCTCTCTCCGCCGAAGGCGTCGAATGCGGTTACGAGGATTTTCATGCTGCCAGTATTCCAGATCCCCGGGCCCTCCCACCCTTCGCGCTCACCAGCAACACCTGAATGGCGCTTCCCCCTAGTCTTGGTGAGCGGCAAGGGTGTAGGCCAGATTCTCCCCCCTTCCCTCACGCTCACCGGGAATGGTGGTCCAAGTACTCGGGAGCCTGCCCGTGAGCGCGAAGGACGAGGGTACCTAACCGATCTGTTGCTTGGTAGTGCAGTCGATCTTCGCGTATGAACGTCCATTCTTATCTACTGACGTCATGGCATAGTTTCCACCATAAGCGCGGCACCCAGTGTAGTTATCGACCACCGACGCCGGCTGAGGTGCGGGCTGCTGCTCGGGGGCTTTATAGTCAGCCACCTCGTCATGCGTTGGCTGCTCCGCTACCTCTACTTCCGGCGCGTCGCGTTCCTGCTGGCGAATCTCTTCTTGCCGCTGCTCTACACGGCGGCGTTCTTCTTCCTGGCGCTCCTTTTCACGCCTCTCTTCCTCTCGCTCTTTCTCCTCCAATTTCTCGAGCTCTTCGCGGGTTTGTTTCTCCTTCCCCTCAAGCTCGCGTTCCTTCTTCGCGGCAATCTCCTTGGGAGCATCCGGATACGCTGCTTTCTGGAAGGTGCTTCGATCATCTTTGTGGCGAGTCAGAACCGCTAATCCGGCCTTCGCAGCTACTGACTTGTCCAATACATCCTCGTACCCTGCAATATCAGCTTCCCCGAAAGCTGCAAATGCTGCCGCCGCAGCTTCAGCGCCGCTAAGCGCTTCGGCCATGTCCTCATCGCTGGAAACCTTGCACTCGTCCGAGACCCCAAAGATCCCTTCGCCGGCGTCTTTAGGGCCGCGTTCGGCATTGTGCACTTCGTCGTAAAACTTGTCGTTTTCGCCAAATACAACCGCCGTGGCCAGCCCTTCGGCCGCGACATCCGCGTTAATGAAGTCATCGTCAATAAAGACACCGGCAAGAGTGCGGCCATACTTGTCAGTCCGCTCGGAGTCATATTCCAACCGAACCCCCGTCCCCTTTGGCAGCCGTCCTTCCAAGTACTGCTTCGCTTCCTCCGCGAGACACTCACTCGGTTCGCCATTATGGCCGATTTCCGGCGTATCAATATTAAGTAGCCGAACGCGGGTATTTTCGCCGTCTATGTCGACGTCAATGGTGTCACCATCGATCACTCGATTGACCACCACGGTATCTTCATCACCGCCGCCTAAAGCAACGGAAGCCACTGCGCCAACTGCGAAAATGCCAACGAGAGGTTTAACCCAGCCCATGAATGTTCCTCCTGAGAAAGATAAAGAGAGTAGCTACTTAAAGTTAGCAATGGGACACGCGTGGCAGCTCAAGCTCCCCTCCCTTCGCGCTCACCAGCACCATAAAGCCAGCGCAAATCCACCTTTCCGTGAGCGCGAAAGGTGAGGTTGCGGCCACGGCAAAGCACTCGCACTTTGTACCTACAGACGTAGAAGGAATAAGCTGAGCGATGTTGAAGTTGAACAGGACAGTATCTGGAAAATAGTCCGATCTGTCCATTTTTATTTTCAAAGGAATCTTTATGTCCCAACAAGAATCTTCGCACTCCAAGCTTCCCGGCTGGGCCACGGGATTCGGTGCTCAGGTCATCGCGGGCCTCATCATCGGCCTTATCCTGGGCTTCATTGCCTCCGGCATGGATACCGACCCAGATAACCCGGGCTGGTTAACCACCCTGCTCACGGGCGTCGGCAGCGCCTACGTCCAGCTGCTCAAGGTGATGATCCCGCCACTGATCTTCGCCGCTGTTGTTACCTCCGTCGCTAATCTGCGCAAGGTTGCCAACGCCGCGTCCCTGGCAATTTCCACGCTTGTATGGTTTGCCATCACCGCATTCTTCTCCGTCTTGACGGGCATCATCGTCGCCGTCGTGATGAAGCCGGGCATCGGCACGAGCATCGATGCTGCCACCGCGCAAGACCCTTCCCACGTCGGCTCGTGGACCGCGTTCTTTGAGCAGCTTCTGCCCCAGAACTTCATGGGCCTTACCGCCTCGCTTTCCGACGGCGAAGTATCCCTCAGCTTTGGTGCCCTCCAGCTCCTCGTTATCTCGCTGACCATTGGTATCGCCGCCGTCAAGACCGGCAAGTCTGCTGAGCCTTTCCTGCGCTTTACCGAGTCCTTTCTGAAGGTCATTCAGGTCATCCTGTGGTGGATTATCCGCCTTGCCCCGATTGGCACCGCGGCCCTCATCGGTAAGGCCGTAGCTACCTACGGCTGGGATGCACTGGGCTCGCTGGGCAAGTTCGTCTTGGCCATGTACGTCGGCATGGGCCTGGTATTTGCCGTGGTCTACCCGGCAGTACTGAAATACAACAAGATCCCGGTCATCGGCTTCTTCAAGCGCGTGTGGCCCGTGACCTCCCTGGGCTTTGTCACCCGTTCTTCGATGGGCGTCATGCCAGCTACCGAGCGATTCAGTGAAAAGGCTATGGGCGTTCCATCCGAGTACGCTTCCTTTGCTATTCCGCTGGGCGCAACTACCAAGATGGATGGCTGCGCTTCCGTATACCCAGCTATCGCTGCCATCTTCGTCTCCCAGTTCTATGGCATCGACCTTGACTTCACCCAGTACCTGCTCATCATCTTCGTGTCCGTTATCGGTTCCGCCGCTACCGCAGGCACCACCGGCGCAACGGTAATGCTCACCCTGACGCTTTCTACGCTCGGCCTGCCACTGGCCGGTGTTGGTCTCCTGCTTGCCATCGAGCCAATCATTGACATGGGCCGTACCGCACTCAACGTCACCGGACAGGTGCTGTGCGCCACCATCGTGGCTAAGCGCGCCGGCATCCAGGACAAGGCAACCTGGGATGCTGCCGAGAACGGCGTCAAGCACATTATGGATTCTGACTCGGCCGAGACCATCGGAGTCAAGGCTTAAACCAGTCTCCTAAAAGGCAAAAGAAACGCCCGCAAGGTAATCCTTGCGGGCGTTTAGCTATGCGCTTTTACTTCTTGAGGCCGTCAACACCATCGGTGTCGATCTGCTCCTTGCGCAGCTCCTCAGTGTGAGTCTCGGTGTCGCGAACGGTGTCCTTCTTCAGGTTGATCTTCTCAACCGGAACGGTTTCCTTGTTCACGTTTACGCGCTCCTCGTGCAGGGTGACGGAAGCTTCCTCGGAGTCACCGGAGATAGCGCCGTTGTAGTTCTTGGCATCCTCAGCGTTGATCGGAGTGCGCTCGACGCGAACCTCTTCGCGCTCGACCGGAACCTCGACGCTCTCGGTGTCAGTCACAACGTACTTGCGCAGGCGAGCCTCACCGGTAGCCACGCGCTCCTTGTTGACGTTGAGCTGCTCCTCGGAACGGATGAGCTCGCCATCGTTGTTGGTGCGTGCAGCTGCAGCGTCATCAGCTACGCCAGCCTTGCGCTCGGTAGCAGCAGCGTCGGTGGTGTGGGTGTCTGCCTTCTTCTCGTCAGCATGTGCACCAGCAACGCCTGCACCAGCAGCGCCAGCACCAGCAGCGCCAGCACCTGCGGTCAGGTTGTGATCCTTGTCAGCGCCAGCCTGAACGTCGCGCTTGGAGTCAAGGTTGGAATCCTTGTAGTCGGTAACGTCGCGTGCGTTATCCAGACCGTAGTGCTTGAAGATATCGGACTGTGCCTCAGGGGTCAGCGGCTTATCAGAGTCGAAGTCCGGAGCATCCTTGATACGGTCCTTGGAGAAGCCCAGCTTCAGGTCATCGCCGGAGAAGTCGTGTCCACGCAGCGGAACCAGGCTGGAGTTCATGCCGAACAGGCCGTGGTTAACCTCAACGAAGGTAGGCTGGCCGGACTGGTCATCAACGAAAACCTCGTTAACGTCGCCCAGCTTCTCGCCGTTCTTGTCGTATGCGGTTGCGTTAAAGAGGTCCTTAATGTTCTTACCCATTGTCAGTAAATCCTTTCTGCTATTGGTATAGCTATCTTCAAGCAAACAAAAGGACATTTTCTAACCCCAACACGTGGAGTGTGGGGGTGAAAATCTCCAATTGATTGCTGTGACAACCACCATACGGAGAAATCAAAATTTTTCGACCGCTAGCGGAGATTTTTCTCGAGTTTGTTCACCAAAGCCAAGCTTCATGCAGCTCAGAAAGGTTGGTAACAGTTCTATAACATCGGAAAATCTGCACCATAAGCACCCGAACCGAGGAAACCGGATGTCGATTCCCTCGCCCGCAGCGCCCTAGCCGCACCCCTTCACGATCTCCAAATCGTCCACTGTTCACCACACCCCCGAAATGTGGTGACAGCTACCCCACAGAGTTCTTTAACGAGGGTGTACTTTTCTCCCAATATCCACAGGCGGTATACAGGCCCGTACACCCGAACAGGCCTACACACATATTGGTCTAGTGCGCATTCACCTCAGCTGTCGGCAGAAAGCTGAGAAGATTAAGTCTTAGCGGAATAGGTACGGACGCCGATTTTCCAGGCCGGCTGGTTCCACATGAATGAACGCACTGCAGCCTGGGTAAAGCTCGTCGAGGGCAATTTCCACTGCGTCTGCAACCTCGTGAGAGTGCATGACGCTCCACTCCCCTGGCACCTCCATGGTCAGGTACACCAACCGCTGGCGGCCAGAGGCCACGGTGCGACGATCTGTGAAGTTTACCGAGTGTTCCTGCTCCAGCCGAACTAGGAGCTGCCTAATGTTCTGACGCTCGTCGTCGGGAAGCGCCTCAGAAAGCAGGCTACTCACCGAATCGCGCAGGAGGCTATAGCCCGTCCATAAGATATTGATGCCCACTGCGAGCGCCACTACAGGATCCAGCCACCACCAGCCAGTAAGGAATACGGCGGCGATGCCGACAAGGACGCCGACGGAAGTCCAGACGTCGGTAAGCAAATGGTGCCCATCCGCCTCCAAGGTGGCGGAACGGTAGCGCTTACCTGCATGTATGAGCGCGATACCCACCGCGCCGTTGAGCACGGACGAAAGCGTTGACAACGCCAAGCCCCAGCCCGGCTCTTCAATCGGCTGCGGAACAAAGAAGCGTTGGATCGCCGTGTACACGATCATGCCGGCCGCAATAAAAATCATTGCGCCCTCTACCAAGGCGGAGACATACTCGGCTTTGCCGTGGCCAAACTGGTGATTATCGTCGGCCGGCTTAGAGGCAATCCGGAGGGCATAAAAGCCGGCGACGGCCGCGACGAGATTCACGAGGGATTCGAAGGCATCAGAGAGGAAGCCCACCGAGCCGGTAAACCACGCGGCCAAGGCCTTGAGGATGATGGTAGCCACAGCGGCGGCGATGGATAGCTGCATGAAGCGCTCAAGAATGCGCTGCTCTGAGCCTATGGAGGACATAGTCACTTCTCCCTTCGGTTCGGTTGCGGACCGAAGGTCTCGTTCACGGCCGCGGGCACTGCGGGCGCTGGCTGGCCGGGCTAAACGCCAGTATGTCGACCAGTCATCTCGGAATTAACCGAGGGAACTACTCCCCTTCTGGAAATCCTAACTTTATAGGGCATGTGACACCGGCGCAAGATCGAAAAAAGGGGTTAAGTAGCAAAAAGTGTGTCTGAGTTACAGCGATCTTGCTGCTCAGGCTGGGTAAATCGGGCGGATATAAGGTCTTTATGCTTATATCCGCCCGTTTCGTGTTCAATCCATCGGAATGGCACCCGCATGTGCTAGCCGGGGGTTGGTGTGCTTTCCGGGTGAGTAAAAACAGACCACGATGCCCGGTATGTGCTGGGCAAATGAAGAAAAACGGAACCACATCCAAAGGCACAACCAGGTGGCGGTGCAAAGACCCGAACTGCGGCAGCTCCACGACACGAACTCGCACCGATCTCACGCAGGCCCGCAACTTTAAAGCCTTCGTCTCTTATGTCACCTCCACAGCGACGTTGTCTGAACTCGCCGGGCAACAAAGGGTGAGTCGTTGGACACTTGATCGCCGATTCGAACCGTTTTGGCTCATCGACGTCCCCAACGACGGTGCCCCGCAGCGCGTCTACGATCAGATCTTCATCGACGGCACCTACACCGCGGCTGGCTGCCTACTTGTGGCAGCCAGCCGCGACCACGTCATTGCGTGGCACTGGACCAAACACGAAACAGCCCACGCATACACGCAGCTACTTCGCAAAATCGCCGAGCCACTCTGCGTCGTCCTCGACGGCGGACAAGGCGCACTCACCGCGATTAAAGCCTGCTGGCCAAACGTGATGATTCAGCGTTGTCTCGTCCACGCACAACGCGTCATCCGCCGCTACACCACCTCACGGCCGCGCACCGACGCTGGCAAAACCATCTACGCACTGGCGCTGAAACTAACCCGTGTCACCACGCTCGACCAGGCACGGGAGTGGACGCTACGCCTGCACGACTTCGGTCAGGTATTCAAAGCATTCCTCAACGAGAAAACACCCGTGCCAAAAGAACGCCGAACACCCAATAACCAGTGGGAATGGACTCATCTACGGGTACGCAAAGCCTACAACTCACTGCTGCACCTCTCGCGCAACAATTGGCTGTTTACCTACCTTAAGCCACCACCGAATGCGCTTGATCCTAACCGCTGGGCTTCAACGACAAACAGTCTTGAAGGCGGCATAAACGCCCAGCTCAAACGCATCGCCGATGCGCACCGAGGCAGGTCTGGGGAACGTCAACGAAAAATGCTTGAGTGGTACCTCCACACCAAAAAGCAACTGCCTGACGATCCGCTAAATATCGCCAGGCAGTGCAATTATGGCCAAGATCAACTCGCCAAAGTCAACGATCTTGCCGAAGAAGACCACAACAAAGCCGACCAAGAAACAGGCCGACCAGCCTTCTACGACAACGCTATCCCAACCGAGTACGAACACTCGATAGGAATCAGAAAAGGCCCCATGAAGTAACTAACCGTGTACCCGCCCCGCAACACGCCGAACGGACACACATTCTGCTACTTAACCCGAAAAAAGCCACGGGAAACTCCCGTGGCTTAAACTCGTGAAGCTTTAGTGCTGGCCCTCTGCAAACTCTTCTACCAGCTTGGCGTTAAAGGCTGGCAAGTCATCTGGAGTGCGGGACGAGACCAAGCCCTGGTCGCAGTGGACTTCCTCATCTACCCAGGTGGCACCTGCATTGCGCAGGTCGGTCTGCAGGGACGGGAAGGACGTCAGGGTGCGGCCCTTGAGGGCTTCAGCATCAGCCAGGATCCATGCGCCGTGGCAGATGGCGCCGAGCGGCAGATCCTTGCTCATGTGGTTGCGCACGATTTCCACCGCAGCCTTATCCAAGCGGATGAGGTCGGCGTTATCGGTGCCGCCAGGCAGAATAATGCCGTCGAAAGACTCGCCAGTGGAGTCAGCGGTAGCGGCGTCAACGGAAATCTCCGTACCCTTCTTGCCGGTAATGGTGCCGGCCTTTGGGGCGAGGACACGCACGGTAGCGCCAGCGTTCTTCACGGCCTCTAGCGGGGAGGTCAACTCGGAGTCTTCGAAGCCATCGGTAGCGATGATGGCAATGGTCTTATTATCTAGTTCAGCCATGTTGCAGCCTCCTTTGTTCGGGTACGCCGCCCACAGTAACGCGGAAGTTTCGTCTTCGCTACCTTCTTTTCGCTTCTGCGGACAAGCCCCTCGCCCACCGCCAACACCAAGCTCAGACCGGCTGGAATTAGCCGCCGATCTTAAAGTCGCATACATCGCCGTCCTGCATGATGTAGTCCTTACCTTCTTGGCGGACCTTGCCATGCGCACGAGCCTCAGCCATGGAGCCGGCCTCTACAAGGTCATCGAAGGAAACGATCTCGGCCTTAATGAACTTCTTTTCAAAGTCAGTGTGGATGACTCCGGCTGCCTGCGGTGCGGCAGAGCCCTGCTTAATGGTCCACGCGCGCGCCTCCTTCTCCCCGGCGGTGAGGTAGGTCTGCAGCCCCAGGGTGGCAAAACCTGCCTTAGCCAGGGTGGCTAGGCCCGGCTCATCTTGGCCTACGGCCTCGAGCAGTTCGCGGGCTTCGTCTTCTTCTAGCTCGAGCAACTCGGTTTCGGTCTGCGCATCGAGGAATACGGCCTCAGCCGGGGCGACGAGCTGGCGGAGTTCTTCCTTCTTAGCGTCGTCGGTAAGCACTGCTTCATCCGAATTGAAGACATAGAGGAAGGGCTTAGCCGTCATCAGGTGCAGATCGCGCACGAGGGCGAGGTCAATCTCGCCCTCCTTCGCCGCGGCGAAGAGGGTGCGATCATCTTCCAGAATCTCCTGGGCCTTCTTGGTTGCTTCCACCTCGGCGGCCAAATCCTTATTCTTGCGCGCATCCTTTTCCAGGCGCGGCAGGGCCTTTTCGATGGTCTGGAGATCCGCAAGAATGAGCTCGGTATTAATAACGGAGATATCGTTGCGCGGGTCCACCTTGCCATCGACGTGAATGACATTGTCATCAGAGAAGGCGCGCACTACCTGGCAAATGGCGTCTGCCTCGCGGATATTGGCTAGGAACGCGTTGCCCATACCTTCACCCTGCGAAGCGCCGGAGACGATGCCGGCGATGTCCACGAAGGACACGGTGGCAGGAAGGATGCGCTCAGAGTTAAACATCTCCGCCAGTTGGGTCAAGCGGGAATCCGGCAGCTCCACCAGGCCCACATTGGGCTCGATGGTGGCAAACGGGTAGTTCGCCGCCAGGATCTCGGAACGGGTCAGGGCATTAAACAAAGTGGACTTGCCCACATTGGGCAAGCCGACGATTCCTAGTGTAAGACTCACGGGGCCAATCCTAACGCACCCGCCTTCTTTTAAGGCAAGATGGTGGGGTGAATTCTGATAACCAACCGCTGCCCGATGACCCCCAAGCGGGCTTGGGCGATAAGTTTGATGAAAGCTTCGACACTAGCAAGCTGGAGGATGTATCCCCACATCCACCAGGTGATCAGGTAGACCGCTCCGTCATCGCCGGCGAGGTGGTTAAGTCCGCCTCCCTATGGGCCGTTCGGCTGCTCATCATCTGCGTTTTCCTCTACGCCCTCTACCGTTTGCTAGGTAACTTCTGGCAGGGGCTTTTGCCGGTGCTTTTGGCCCTTATTATCTGCACCGTTCTGGCGCCGGTGGCGAAGAAGCTGCGAAACATTGGCCTTCCCGCCGCGTTGGCGGCCGCCGTCACCATTTTGGTTTCTTTCACGGCTGTTGGCGGCCTCATTGCGTTTGTTGCCCCTGATTTCATGCGGCAATCCCGGTCACTTTATTTGCAGACGGTCTCCGGCATCCAAAGCCTGCAGCTCTGGGCCCAGGGCCCACCGCTTAACCTCGATAGCGATGACATGAGTAGCTACATCGACGAGGCGGCGTCCTGGCTGCAGCAACGTGCCGGCGCCATCGCAGGCTCGGTCTTTACCGGCATCGGCACCGCCACGTCCATCTTGGTCACGCTCTTCATCGTGCTGGTGCTGACCTTCTTCTTCTTGAAGGACGGCGCCAAGTTCCTTCCTTGGCTGCGCGATGCCACGGGCAAGCGCGCCGGCTGGCACCTTACTGAGCTGCTTACTCGCGCCTGGAATACGCTGGGCGGCTTCATTCGCGCGCAAGCGGTTGTCTCGCTTGTCGACGCCGTCTTTATCGGCGTCGGCCTCGCCCTTATCGGCGTTCCGCTGGCCATGGCTTTGGCGATCATCACCTTTATCGCGGGCTTCATTCCTTTCGTCGGCGCGATTGTGGCCGGCGCCCTCTCCGTCACCATCGCGTTGGTCTCCCTTGGCGTCACCAAGGCTCTGCTCGTCCTCGGCCTAGTGTTGCTGGTCCAGCAGTTGGAAGGCAATGTTCTCTCGCCCTGGCTGCAGTCCAAGGCCATGGACCTGCACCCAGTCATCGTCCTAGTTTCCGTAACGGTGGGCTCGGCCCTCTTTGGCCTGATAGGTGGCTTCCTCGCGGTTCCGGCGGCCGCGATGTTTGCGGTGGCCTACCGCTACGGCCAAGACATGATGAAGCTGCAGTCGGGCGAAAAGACCGCCGCGGATCTGGACTTTTCTACAGTGGCTGGTTATCTCATCGGCCGCTACACCGAAGACCAAGGGCGTTATAAGCGCGAGGCATGGCTCAAGATGCCGGACTATGCAGCCCCAGAAGGCGCGTTTGCCGACGTCTCCGCGGACGGCGATTCCACTTCCCTCGACGCCGCCCTCAATGTGGAATCCACCCCCAAGGAGCATGAAAAGCCCGGCATGCGCGCAAACCTGCGCCGCGCCCGCGATGCCTTCGAAGGCCTGTTGAACGGAGATTCGAAAAAATAGTGAGTCGTGTCGGCGGCGCGTGCCATGCTGGAAGCCATGACTTCCACTTTGCCCGTGCTGCTACTTTTTATCGGCCTCATCCTCGGCGCGGTAATGGGCTGGTTAGCCCATTCTTACTCCGCTACGCGCTCCGCGCCGAGCGCCGAGCACCGCGCGCTGCAAGACTCGCAGCGCCGCCAAGCCGAACTCCAACCGCTAGAAAAGGCCATGGACCGCTTGGGATTTCAGCTCCAAGAAATTGAGGAAGACCGCACCGCGCTGCTCGCCTCCCTCTCCAGCCAGGTGCAGGCGGTGACCCGCACCTCCTCCCGCCTGACCGAACGCACCGACAAACTAGTGACCGCTTTGCGCTCACCCAATGTGCGTGGCCGTTGGGGCGAGGTGCAATTGGAGCGCGTGGTTGAGCTCGGCGGTATGACCAAACACGTGGACTTTGATTGCCAGGTCTCCGCCCCATTGGGCGGGCGCGTCGTCCGCCCTGACATGCTCATCAATTTGGCCGGTGGCCGCCACATCATCGTCGATGCCAAGGTTCCTTTTACCTCTTACCTTGACGCCCTAGAAACCGATGCCCCGGAAGAGCACGCCGGCTTCCTCCGCCGCCACGCGCATTTAATGCGCGGCCACGTCCAAGCACTATCGCAGAAGGACTATATTGAGGCCTTTCAACCAACGCCCGAGTTTGTCATCCTCTTCGTTCCCGCAGACCCCTTCCTTGATGCTGCATTATCGGTGGACCCAGAACTTATCGAGTACGCCTTTGAACGCAATGTAGTGATCGCCACCCCCAGCTCGCTTTTTGCGCTCTTGCGCACGGTGGCCATGGGGTGGCACCAGGAAGATATTTCCGCCAAGGCAAAGGAGGTCCAGCGCTTGGGGCGCGAACTGTATACGCGCCTGAATACGCTTTCTGATCACTACGGAAAGGTGGGCCATAACCTGGAAAAGGCAGTCGAAGCTTATAACGCCACGCTTTCCTCGCTCGATTCCCGCGTGGGCGTCACCGCCCGCAAATTGCATGAGATGGATATCCCGGGCCGCACGGATCGCACCCCGCGGGAGCCCTTGCCAATTGATACGTGGCCACGCGGAAATTCGGCACTATAAATCCGCCGCTTTCGTGCGTGGAAATAGCCATAGGCCGGCGGCAACCGGTAGGATCTTCCGACGTGTCACAAGCCAAGCAAAGAAAGTCCTCCGCCGCCCAAAGCTCCGGTCTCCCCAGCATCGCGCTGGGCAAGGGCCTTGGGCTGCTCGCGGCACTCTTGCTCACCGGCGCGTTTATTTCCATTCTGATGGGTTCCATCGGGTGGGCTTACCTCGCGTTCCTTGTCATCGGCTCACTGCTGGTGGCGCTCATCGTAGAAGAGCGGGGTCTTTTCCTCACCGTGGCTTCTATCCCCATTGTGTATGCCATAACGGTGGTCGTGGCCGGTTTCTTTATCACCAAGGCCAACTTGCCAGAGGGCGCATCGGCGTTTTCCAAGACGGCGATCGTCACCGCGGCTTTCCCCCTTGTCCAGAAGTTCCTGTGGCTCCTTATTGCCTTGGTGGGCGCGGCACTCATCGCCTGTCTGCGCTGGGCGCGCTTCCGCAAGACGGCCAAGCGCACCGCCGAAATGGAAACCGCTTCCCGCCGTACCAACGCCGAACAAGACCGACGCAACCGCGAGGAACGCCTATCGGTTGCAGATTTGATGGCTCGCGATAAACCGGCAAAGAACTCCAAGCGGTCTCAAGCCGCTCCGCAGCGCGCCCGCGCCTCGCACACGCTGAAGAAGTCACGCCCCGCGCCCAAGGATCGCCTACGCGGTCGCGACCGTGAAGAGCGCCGCCGAATGCAACAAGAGGAACGCGACAATCCACTGCGCCCTGATCCAGCCCGGCGCGCTGGCGATTCCGTTCCGGCGTCTCAGCAGGAGAAGGAACAGCCCAAGCAAGGTTGGGACGATAACCTCTACGACGAGGATTAAAGCAAAAAGAAAGGCCCGTTTGCGGGCCTTTCTTCCGTTTTAACTGCCGTATAGGCAAACGCTACTTAGGTGCGTGCTGGGCGCAGGTCGCGCGGTAGGGCGAAGGTAATCGTCTCGGTAGAGGTCGTTACTTGTTCTACGTCGCTGTAACCGCGCTCGTCCAGGAACTCCAGTACTTCGCGTACCAGCAACTCAGGTACCGAAGCACCGCAGGTTACGCCGACCGTCTGGACGCCTTCCAACCAAAATTCGTCGATTTCCTTGGCAAAATCCACGAGGTGGGAAGTCTTGGCGCCTGCCTCAAGCGCCACCTCAACCAAACGCACCGAGTTAGAAGAGTTCTCAGAGCCCACCACAATCATCAGGTCGCACTGTGGGGCGATGGCCTTGACGGATTCTTGGCGGTTTTGGGTGGCGTAGCAAATATCGTCTGAAGGCGGGTTCTCCAAGTGCGGGAAGCGCTCGCGCAGCTTATTGACGGTGGTGATGGTCTCATCCACCGATAGCGTGGTCTGGGACAGCCAGATAAGCTTCTCATCCTGCAGGAACTCTGGCAGCTTGGCGACGTCCCCGACGCCATCCACGAGGTGGGTGACCTCAGGTGCCTCGCCGGCGGTGCCTTCTACTTCTTCGTGGCCTTCGTGGCCAACCAGAAGGATGTGGTAGCCATCGCGCTGGAAGCGCTGGGCTTCCTTGTGCACCTTGGTAACCAATGGGCAGGTGGCGTCCAAAGTAAGCTGCTTGCGCTGCGTTGCTTCTGCGCGCACGGCAGGCGAAATACCGTGGGCGGAGAAGACTAGGTGGGCGCCTTCTGGTGCCTCAGAGGCCTCGTCGACGAAGATGACGCCGCGGTCTGCCAGAGATTCTACGACGTAACGGTTGTGCACGATTTGTTTTCGTACATAAATGGGCGCGCCGTACTTTTCCAGCGCCTTTTCTACGGTCTCGACCGCGCGGTCCACGCCTGCGCAGTATCCGCGCGGGGCCGCGAGGAGAACATTTTTACCATCAGTCATGGCTCCCAGAGTATCGAAACACTACGCAAAACAATAGTGGGGCCTAACGTCACCTTTCTGGCTACCCCGAGCGGGGCAATAGACCGCGCTGGCCCCTAAACTAGACGGAAGAACACGGCAGACTGAAGAAAGGGAGGCTGTGTGAATCAACCGGCAAATACTCCGGATACTCCCTGGCCCGTTGGCAAGGTCAATGACCAAGTCAAGGGCTGGATCGAGCGCCTGGGTTACCTGTGGGTAGAGGGTCAGTTGACCCAAATTAACTTCAAGCCCACCTGGAAGCTGTCCTACCTCACTCTGCGTGACGTACAGCAGGAAAAGTCCGTGCAATTGACTTGCCCATCATCGATGTTGCAGTCATTGTCAGCACCGCTGAAAGACGGCGACCGCGTCATTGTCCACGGTAAGCCCGCCTTTTACGCTGGACGCGGATCCTTTTCACTGTGGACCACCGAAATTCGTCATGTGGGCATTGGCGATCTGCTTGCTCGCATTGAAAAGCTGCGCCAACAGCTAGCTGCTGAAGGCCTTTTCGATCCCGCACGCAAGCGACCTCTCCCCTACCTGCCGCACAAAATTGGGCTGATTACCGGCCGTGGTTCTGCTGCAGAGCGGGATGTGATGGCGGTAGCCCATGACCGCTGGCCGGCGGTGCAATTCCGCGTCCTCAATACCGCGGTTCAGGGTGCGAATACCGTACCCGAGGTTATTGATGCGCTCCAGCAGCTTGATGCGGATCCTGAGGTGGACGTCATCATCATCGCCCGTGGCGGCGGCTCCGTGGAAGATCTGCTGCCCTTCTCGGAAGAAGCACTGCAGCGCGCAGTGGCGGCGGCCGGCACCCCGGTAGTCTCTGCCATTGGCCACGAGCCGGATAGCCCAGTGCTCGATAACGTCGCCGACCTGCGCGCCGCCACGCCTACCGACGCCGCAAAACGCGTCGTGCCCTCTGTGGCCGAGGAACGCGCCATCGTCGCAGAGGCTCGCTCTCGCATGGCGGCCGCGCTGCGCGGCTGGGTGGAAAGGGAACGTCGCGGCCTCGACAATATTCGTTCCCGGCCTGTCATGGCAGACCCGATGACCCCTATCCGTGCGCGCCGCGAGGAGGTGGAGCGAACCCGCGCTACCATGCGGCGAGAAATTGAAGTCATGGTGGAGCGGGAAACCCGCCACGTGGAATCGCTGCGCGCCCGCGTATCGGCGTTGGGACCGTCGGCGACTCTCGCCCGCGGATACTCCATTGTCCAGGTAGTGCCCAAGGACGGTTCCGGGCCCGAGGTTGTCACCTCTTATAAGCAATCCCCGCCTGGCGCTCAACTGCGCATTCGCGTGGGCGACGGATCTATTACCGCAGTTTCTATGGCCTCCCAGGCCGCCGATTAATCACCAACCGAGGAGAAAATCATGTCCGATGACACCATTGGTACCGGCCAGCCAGGCCAGGATGCTTTTACCCCAGTAGAAGAATTGAGCTATGAGCAAGCCCGCGATGAGCT
The DNA here is from genome assembly GCF_001913985.1 of Corynebacterium sp. S5S1. Lineage (NCBI taxonomy): Bacteria > Bacillati > Actinomycetota > Actinomycetes > Mycobacteriales > Corynebacteriaceae > Corynebacterium > Corynebacterium sp. S5S1. The sequence continues at coordinate 3,950 of NZ_MKXT01000011.1, read as the reverse complement.
TATTGAGACCGTGAAGATTCTCGAGCTTGGGCAGATGGGCTTGGATGAGTCGCTAAAGTATTGGGAGCGCGGCGAGGCCCTTGCGCGTGCGTGCGAGGCGCACCTCGACGGCGCGGCGAAGCGTGTGGAAGACGCGCTCGATAAGGCCGAGGACGCAGACGCTGAAGGAGACGAGTAGTGCAGATCTATGGTTATCCAGGCGAGCGCGTGGATTTTGTGTCGAAATCCGCGGCCGCCGGTTCCATCATGGCGGGCGATTCCCGAGATTTCGTAGAAGAATTCTTCGGTCCTGCACACACCCGCGACGATAATGAGGTGAGCTACTTCTCCCGATCCGTGGTGCTGCGCTTTACGGACGACAAAGTACGCGAGATTGCTATTTATCCGCAGCGCTCGCAGCGTGAGCGCATCGATGTCTTTGCCGGAAAGACACGCCTCAGCGGCCTGGATGCGGAGGCTTTGGCGAAGGTTATTGCCCAGGCCGGCGACGGTCTTAGCGCTACCGCCGCGAAAGAAGGCTTGGGCGAGGTTATTTTTCGGCTATAGGTGCGGCGTCGATAAACGCAGCGGTAGCAGCCTCAAAGTCACTGTCGTCCGCAGCGCCGGAAATGATGAGGCGGGCATCGCCCAAATCCGTAACCCACAGGCGGCGCACGGAATCATCGTCGCTTTCTAGCACCCGCACTTGGTGCCCCTTGACCTCGCGGGCGGATTCAATGCCGCGGTAGTTGGCGTCGTACGTCTCGCCTGCCTTATCGGCCGCGACCTGCGTTTGCGTAGACTCCACAAACCCTTGGTCAGCGGTCACCCAACTGACCACGGTGGCGTTCTCGCCGCCCATATCTACACGGCGGGCAGCATTGGCCTCCCAACCCTCTGGCATTTTGGGATTGCGAATTGCACCGACCCCTGCGCGGGCTTGGGTGTCTAGGAAGGTTTGTTCATCCACTTCCTGCACCGCGCCCTGCTGGGTTTCGGAGTTAATTGAGCACAGGCCGGTCGCTCCCACGGCGAGCAGCATCATAATCACCACGACTGCGAGGGACAGGGAGATGTCCTTCGCGCCTTCAAAAATCTTTGGTCTTTCTTCTGCAGCCACGCGCCTTAGTATCGCACGGCCTGCTTTCAAAAAGCCACACGGCCCCTTTTGCCCCGAAAGATCTGCCAATCCCCCACAAATGGGGCGCAAAATCGAACCCATTAGAGCAAAAAAGTGCGAGAATGGAAAGGTAGAGCATCAAGGGGAACACCCCTCGATGAGAAAACTATGGAAGGCAACCACTACACATGTCCGAAAATACGTCTTATCTTCCTGACCGCAACCTGGCAATGGAACTGGTTCGTGTCACCGAGGCAGCAGCACTCGCTTCCGGCCGTTGGGTAGGCCGCGGCCAGAAGAATGAGGGCGATGGCGCGGCGGTCGACGCCATGCGCAAGCTCATCAATTCCGTAGCGATGAACGGCGTCGTTGTCATTGGTGAGGGCGAAAAGGATGAGGCCCCCATGCTCTTTAACGGCGAAGAGGTAGGCACCGGCGAGGGTGCCGCCATGGATATCGCCGTAGACCCGGTCGACGGTACCCGTTTGATGGCAGAAGGCCGCCCCAACGCCATCTCCGTCATTGCGGCTGCCGAACGCGGGACCATGTATGACCCTTCCGCAGTCTTCTACATGGAAAAGATCGCCGTTGGCCCCGAGGCAGTTGGCGCTATCGACATCAACGAGTCCGTGGAATGGAATATCCAGTCCGTGGCGAAGGCGAAGAATATTCGCCCCTCCGATCTGACCGTGGTGGTTCTTGACCGCCCACGCCACGAGCAGCTCATCTCTGAAATTCGCGCCGCAGGCGCCAAGGTGCGTCTCATTATGGATGGCGACGTAGCCGGCGCCATCGCCACCTGCCAGGATTCCAACTCCATCGACATAATGATGGGCATCGGCGGTACCCCGGAGGGCATCATCACCGCCTGCGCTATGCGCTGCATGGGCGGCGAAATCCAGGGCAAGCTGTGGCCGAAGGATGAAGAGGAAGCAGAAAAGGCCCGCGCCGCCGGCCACGATTTGGACCGCGTCCTCAAGACCAATGATCTGGTCTCCTCTGAGAACTGCTACTTCGCTGCCACCGGCGTGACCAATGGTGACATGCTGCGCGGCGTTTCCTACCGCAATTCCGGCGCTACTACCCGCTCGTTGGTTATGCGCTCCAAGTCCGGCACCATCCGCTACATCGACTCCATCCACAAGCTGTCCAAGCTGCAGGAGTATTCCGTCGTGGACTACGACACGCCAACCAAGAAGTAGGGTTCACCCCCGAAGGCGGCCCTTCTTTTGGTTCTCCGCCATACTGGAAAGCACACACTACCCAATTAACTGAGGTGATCTTCACATGACTGAATACCGCATTGAACATGACACCATGGGCGAAGTTAAGGTTCCTGCAGATGCCCTGTGGCGTGCACAGACCCAGCGCGCAGTGGACAACTTCCCGATTTCCGGCCGTGGCCTGGAAAATGCACAGATTCGCGCCCTTGGCCTGCTTAAGGCAGCCTGCGCTCAGGTAAATAAGGATTCCGGCAAGCTGGATGCGGATAAGGCCGATGCCATCATTGCTGCCGCCACCGAAATCGCCGAGGGCAAGCATAACGACGCCTTCCCCATCGACGTATTCCAGACCGGCTCCGGTACCTCGTCCAATATGAACACCAATGAGGTCATCGCCTCCTTGGCGCATAACAATGGCGTGGAAATTCACCCGAATGACCACGTAAACATGGGCCAGTCTTCCAATGACACCTTCCCCACCGCTACGCACGTGGCTGCTACGGAAGCTGCCGTTAATGACCTCATCCCGGGCCTGAAAGTCCTCCACGAGTCCTTGACCAAGAAGGCCAAGGAATTCGCTGATGTGGTCAAGGCCGGCCGCACCCACCTGATGGATGCCACCCCGGTTACCCTGGGCCAGGAATTCGGCGGCTACGCCCGCCAGATCGAGTTGGGTATCGAACGCATCGAGGCCACCCTGCCGCGTCTGGGCGAGCTGGCCATCGGCGGTACCGCCACCGGCACCGGCTTGAATACCTCCGCCGACTTCGGCGCCAAGGTCACCGAGGAGCTGAAGAAGCTCACCGGCGTGAAGGAACTGAAGGAAGCGGAAAACCACTTTGAGGCCCAGGCTGCCCGCGATGGCTTGGTGGAATTCTCCGGCGCCATGCGCTCGATTGCCGTATCCCTCAATAAGATTGCCAATGACCTGCGCATGATGGGATCCGGCCCCCTGACCGGCCTGGCCGAGATTCACCTGAAGGACCTGCAACCGGGTTCCTCCATCATGCCGGGTAAGGTCAACCCGGTTATCCCAGAGGCTGTCACCATGGTGGCCGGCCAGGTGGTAGGCAACGACGCAGCCGTAGCCTTCGGCGGCGCCCAGGGCCACTTTGAGCTCAACGTCTTCATCCCGATGATGGCGCGCAACGTACTCGAGTCCGCTCGCCTGCTTGCTAATGCTTCCCGCGTCTTCGCCGATAAGTGCATCGATCACATCGAGGCCAACGAGGAGCGCATGAAGCACTTTGCGGAGTCGTCCACCTCCATCGTGACCCCGCTCAACTCTGCCATCGGCTACGAGAACGCAGCCAAGGCGGCAAAGCACGCCCTGCACGAGAAGATCACCGTCCGCCAGGCCGTTATTGACCTGGGCTTCGTCGACGGCGAAAACCTCACCGAGGAGGAGCTGGATAAGCGCCTCAACGTGTTGAGCATGACTAACCGCGACCGCGATAACTTCTAAGTAGTCGCTGCACCGCCACCCCGCCCGGGCAGGACTCGGGCGGGGTTTCGCATGCCTGGGGTAAGGCTTGATTTCTAGTGGTCGTGGAAACACCTGACATGGGTTAGGTGATTGTGTGGAGTCGAAATGGGTTCCGGATTCTGCTGTTGTGGCGCGGTTTGCG
>NZ_MKXT01000051.1:0-7581 GCF_001913985.1 Corynebacterium sp. S5S1 | reverse complement strand
AGGGCCAATATATGCTTTTGGAGCATATATTTTCCGCAAACGCGGAGTTCAGAGCATGAAAATCAACGATTCCGGACACACATTTTGTCGCTTAACCCGCTTAGGTGCACCAGCGCCCTTCGCGCTCACAGCGGATGCTGCTGCTAGCGGAGCACACCTTCCGGTGAGCGCGAAGGGGCGGGAGGGGAGGGAGCTAGCCGCTTTCCGACGCCCCGCCCCGCGCCGGCCTGTGCTTTACTGCGGCACGCACTGAGAGGACACAGTCTTGTCGCCAGTTGAATACTGCTTTAGAGCATCGTAGAAGGCATCCGAGTACTCGCCGGTGCGTTCCGGCATCGGGTGGACGCCATCGGAGTAGAGGATCTCCGGGTTGCTCTGTGCATGTCCGCACCAGTCAGCAATATATACGTTGTCGTATTCCTTGGCTGCGTCAAGGACATCCTGTTGGGATTGGGCCATCCATTCTCGGTCACCATAGGGAACAGCCATGACAACGGTGTGGTCTTCGCCGATGATATCTAGCGCTTCCTTGATCTGGTCCGGGAAGGCAGGGCCGTTAGTGCCAAACCCGAGGAAGACGGTGTCGCGCAGCTGGCCGGAATCCTTGAGCTGCTGCAGAATTTGGATACCCGCAGTGTAGTGGCGGGATACATCTGCATCGACGTAAATCTGCGGGAAGCGTTGCTTGAGGGCGCCACTAGAAGCCAGCATCACTGAGTCGCCGACAGCAGTGATGTCTTTGCCCTTCGGCATCGGGCGGGTCTTCTTATCCTTCGCGGCAGCCTTATCGTCGTTGTCCTCAGCAGGTGGCTGTGGAGCAGCATCATTCGGCTGCGCCGGGGCATTGTTGCTGCTCTGGTTCTGCTGCTGGAGCTGCTCCAGCTGCTGCTCCAACTCGGTCTTATCGCTGGAATTAACAACGCCGTAGACTACGCCGGCTACAGAGGCAATGACCAGGAATGGGACTACCGGCCACATGGTCTTGCCAAAGCCGTCGCGCAATTCGCTAAACCCTGGACGGCAGGACCAGTAGGTCTTCCACGTCTTCTTATAGCCGCCGCGGCGGAAAGGATTCTCAATGAACTGATAGGAAATCTCGGACAGAAGCAGCGAAATCGGCACGGCTACAAGGCCTAGGATCCACGATTTATCGGAGTTCTGGTTGCCCTCGAAAAGCGCCTTGAGCATCATGATGACTGGCCAGTGCCAGAGATACAGTGAGAAGGATCGCTGGCCAAACCAGCGCATGACCTTGGTCCTAAAGAGCGGGGTCATCGGGCCGTATTCGCGAACCACGCCCCACACCATCAGGACACCAAGCACGCTAGTGAGGAAGAGCCCACCCCGGTAGGTGATCTCCGCGTCATCCGGCATGAGGAATAGCTGGGCACCGTAGCCGATGAGCGCCAAAGTGCCAATGATTCCGGCGATGCGCGATTCGGCTTTGCCTGCCGCTGCCCACGAGTCCGCCTGTGGGTCGGACTTGGTGGAGGTCATTAGCAAAGACAGCACGGCGCCAGTGAGCAGGCCAAAAGCATGGGTATCAGTGCCGTAATAGACGCGCGTCGGGTCTTCACCCGGCACGTAAAGGAGCGCCATGGCCACGGCAGAACCGATAGCTAAGACTGCGGCTACGAGGATGGGAAGCCGGCGCGGCTTGCGGCGAGAAATCAGGAAAACGCCGGTGATAAGAAGTGGCCAGATGACATAGAACTGCTCTTCCACGGCCAACGACCAATAGTGGGCAAAGACCTGAATCTCATTGTCCGCAAAGTAGGACTGGGAGGTGGCGATCTGGGTCCAGTTATTGACAAAGAATAGGGTGCCTAAGAACTGCTGGCGCAAGCCGACCGCTAGGTCCCCGCCTATCCATGCCACCAAAGCGGTACACATGACCAGGACGGATACTGCGGCTGGGAGGATGCGCCGGAATCGACGCACCCAGAAGTCCTTCAAGCTGATTGTGCCGGAGGTACGGAATTCGCGCACCAGCAACGAGGTGATGAGGAATCCGGAGAGGACGAAGAAGAGGTCAACGCCCAAGTAACCACCGGGAAGAAGGGAAGGGAAGAAGTGGTACAACACTACGGCAATAACTGCGAGTCCGCGCAGTCCATCCAGCCCCTTGACCTGGCGCAGGCGGGCGTGGCGCTTCTTTTTAACGACCTTGCTCTCAGGCGGCGTAGCCAGTGCTTCAGGATCCTTGGCCTGCATTTGTAGCGGATACTTAGATTTAGTATCTACCTGCGTGGCCGAGGCCTGCTGTGATGCTGGCTTCTGCGCAGCTTGTTGTGACTGGCGCGGTGCCGCCTTTGCCTGTGGCTTTTCAAGCGCTGGATGTTGCTTCTTCGACGGCTGTGCCTTCTCTCGCTTTTTCTCAGCGGCGGCAGCGGCCGTACCCACTCCAGCTGCTGCAGCGCCTGTCACAGCGGACTTGTCGGCCTTTGCAGGCGCCATCTTCGGAGCGGCTTGAGGTTCGGCCTTCTTCGGCTGGGGCGAATCAAGCTGTTGCTTTGCCTTGGGCTTTTGGGCAGCTCGCGACGGCTTTTGCTGAGCTGGGGTAGGAGTGCCCACCTGCTGCGATTTGCGAGCCAATCCGCGACTGATATCGGAGGGCTTAACCTGCGGGCGGCGCTTGGTTACCTTCTTGGCGTTGTCTTGAGGCGTCGTCTCCTTTGCCTTCGGCTGCGGCTGTTGCTTTTTCGCCTGTTGCGTGGGCAGGTTGCCCTTAGAGGGTGCGCCTTGCTGCGATTTCGGCTGGACTACCTTGTTTCCTTTGTGGGCAGTCTGGTTTTGCGCCGCCCCAGCTTTCTGCTGAGAAGGATCAGATGCAGTCTTTGGCGCAGCTACCTTCGGCTTGGGGGTAGCGGTGCCGTTTTTTGGCGCTGGAGCGCTAGGGGCCGAGGCCGGTGGAGCAGCCTTTTGCTTTGCGGCGCCGGGAGTACGCGCTGATCCTTGGCCCTTGGACGGTTGCGAGGGCTTCGACGGCTGCGCACTCTTCATCGGCGTTGGTTGCGGCTGTGGTTGCTGTTTTGCCGAGTTTGCCGGGACCTGCTTGGGGGAGCGTGGCTTCTGCGTTGGCTGCTGGTCCGTGGCTGGCTTGGAATTAGCCGGCTGGGATTTCTGCGGCTTTGCCGGTTGCGGGGAAGCCTTCTTCGCGCTGGAAGAAGAGGATGGCTTGGGTGCCTGCTTCGGTTTCTGGGCGCTGGGGCGAGCCTGCTGTGCGGGCTTTACCGCGCCTTTCTGAGAAGGTTGGGTGACAGGCTTCGCGGCCGGCTTCGTGGAAGTACTGCGGGCAGAAGGGGTCTTTGGGGAGTTCTTAGAGGGGGTGGTGCTGAAGCTTGCGCCGCGGCGAGGTCGTTGAACCGGTTCGTGCGCTTTGCGCTGTGGCTTCTTGTCCTGAGCGGGCGAGTCTTGTTGCTTTTTAACAGCTGCTTTGGGGGAGGATTCTGCCTCGGTTTCTTGTGCCGTGGATGGCTTGGCAGCAGATTTTTGGGCTGCAGGCGATGGCGAGGTGGACTTAGGCTGCTGCGGTTTTGCGGAAGTGGCCTTGCTTGCCTGTGGTTTTTCGGTGCTGGGGCGAGTGGTGTCCTTAGCCGCGGGCTTGGCGGCAGGCTTTGCATCTTTCGGTTTCGCAGCAGCAGACTTGGATTCGGAAGCCTGTGCAGACTTCGTCGGAGTGGGCTTGCGCGCGGGTGCCTGCTTAGCCTGGTTCTTAGACTCGCCGTCCTTAGCGGTACGGTCCTGGGGCTTGCCCTTCGGCTCGGTGGATTGTGCACCCGTGGTGGATTCGGTGTTGGCCGATTTCTGGGGCGCAGAATCCTTTTTATTAGGGGTTTGGGGCGCACTGGTAGAGCCAGCTTTGGGCTGTACTGGCTGATAGACCGGTGTGCGTGGTTCGTTCGAACGCCCAGGTTTCTTCTTCCCCAGCAGTGAGCGCAAAATTTGCTTCACAAAAACTCCCAAAGCACTACGTATATTTTCTAAGCGGACTATTTTAGCCTGCGCACCAGCACTTCTTCCCATGCGGGGGCGTAACGGTGCGGCGCGCGGGGCGGAGGCGAAAATTCGAGTCTAAGACTCTTCGCTGTCAAAAAGCTGACGCAGAACTGCCATGACCCCATATTCGGTATTGGGTGGGGCAATGTGATCGGCGATTTCCTTCAACTTTGGGTGCGCATTTTCCATTGCGATCGCGGTGCCTGCCTCGCGGAGGAGCTCGTAGTCATTGAGGAAATCACCGAAAGCGGCGGTACGAGGTATGGGAACCGAGAGGAGCTCGGCCATGGTCTGTAGCGCTACGCCCTTGTTGACGCCAGCGGACATGACATCGAGCCATACGGCGCCAGAGATGGCGATATTGTGTTCCGGTACAGCCGCAAGAAGGGGCTGGTGTAGGTGCTCTTCGCTGCCGTCGGCGCAGTAAGCGGCGATTTTGATGATGTCCGCATCCAGTAGCGCATCGAGGTCATCTACCCATTCCACTGACCTGTAGTACTTGGCAATCTCAGCGCGGGCCTGCTCGTCGGCGTCCTGGTGTACATAGGCGGTATCCGGCGTGCACAGCACTACGGTATGCGGGGTTTCGACAGACTGGAGTGCGGCCATGGCGGCGCGCACGGCTGTGCCGGGCAGGGTAGTGGCGCTGATGACGCGATGATCATGGACGACCACGGAGCCATTTTCTGCGATGAAGGTGTCCTCGTTCGGAAACATCTCTTGCAGGGTGGCGAGCTGGCGGCCCGAGGCGGGTACTAGGGTGACGCCGAGCTGGTGGGCACGGGTGCTGATCGCGGCGAAATCTGGTGGAAGCTGCCCGTTGCCGTCCAGTAGGGTGCCGTCCATATCCAGGGCGATGAGCTGTGGGAGCAAAATTCCGAACCTATCTGTGAATTGGCTGATGGTGGATAGGTGCATGCGTTCTGTGTCACACTAGGGGTTATGACTAATACTGCACCTATCGTTTCCTCAATCCGTAACCATACCGGAGTCATTGAGCTCAACCGCCCCAAGGCTCTCAATTCTCTCACCCCGGAAATGATCCACCTCATTGCGGAGTCGCTGGCGCAGTGGCGCGACAACGATGAGGTAGAACAGGTGCTGTTTACCTCGACTAGCCCCAAGGCATATTGCGCCGGCGGCGATGTTCGCTACGCCCGCGAAGGGGTCAAGGAGGGCAAGGTGGATGAGGTCGATGCCTTCTTCGCCACCGAATACACGTTGAACGGTGATATCGCGGAATATCCCAAGCCCATCGTGGCGCTCATCGATGGCATCGCTATGGGAGGTGGTCTGGGCATTTCCGCCCATGGGTCCCACCGCGTGGTTACGGAGAAAACCTTTGCCTCCATGCCAGAGATGAATATCGGCTACGTCACCGACGTAGGCATGGCCTATGCCGCCCAGCGCGCGGTGGGAACGCGTGGGAAGGCCTCGGCCGAGTTGGCGAAGTTCTGGGGGATTACCGGCTACCGCATGCATGCCGCAGATCTCCTGTGGAGCGGGCTGGCCACCCACTATGTGGCGGACGGCGAGGTCTTTGCTAACGCGGTTATCGAGAATGGACTAGCCACGGCGCTGTCCCAGCACGCCACCGCACCTAGCGGCGAGGTTCCCCTGGCCGAGTTTATCGACGCCATCGAGGACGCCTTTGCCCACGACACCTGGCAAGACATTTCCGCGGCCGTGGAACAGTACCCAGGACTGAAAAAACTGGTAGAAAAGCTGACCGCGCAGGCGTGCCCTACCTCCATCGTGGCGGCCATGGAGCTATTCCGCGCCGAGCAGGAGTGCAGCAGCATCCGCGAAGCGCTAGATATGGAGACCAACCTGGGTGCTTATATGTACCGCCGTGGGGACTTTGCCGAGGGCGTGCGAGCGGTCTTGGTGGATAAAACCAACGATGCGGCATTTGAGCCTGCCGCGCTTGCCGACGTCGACGTGGACGCCCTCCGCAGCGCCTTACACGTCCACCCCGCGAAATGATCCATAGGCGGCGCGGGCGCGATCGGCGTTGATCCATGAGGGAGGGGGCACCGACAGCGTCGCTTCGGTGGCTGCCGGAGTCGGCTCCGGGAGGTGTAGCTGTGGGGCGTCGAGCAGGACGAGGCCCACGCGGGCGTCGGCAAGCGTAGCGCCCGCCAGCGTCCAGATCCCCAAAATGGGCAAAGCTAGGTGCGGGAGCTGGTGCCCGCGCGCCATCGGAAGCGGAAGGTGGGGGCGCACCAGTTCGGGCACGGCCTCGTCGATGCCAAAGCGCGCTAGGTTTCTTGCCAACCGCGCGGCCGCGGTGTCCTTGAGCTTCGGATCCGCCCAGGCCCACGTGAATTCCTCGTCCGAAATGGTCGCGATAAGCACCGCGTTGGCCGTCATCTGCCCGCCGCTGTAGGACACCGTGGCGGCGGCCTTTTCCACATCGAGTTCTACTGTGGCATCTGGGAAGTTGCCTTGGAAAAACATCTGGCTTTCGGTGCTTAAGTAAAAGGCGTCCTCCAAGACGCGAGCGGCCGCCAAGCCCGGGGTGATGCTGGAAATCTTGTGTACCCCGGGGCTTGACTGCTCAAAACGCACCGTGGCGCCATCTGAAAAATGCAGGTAGGGCTCTTCCGCGGTGGACTCCATGTCTAGGTAGCGGGCAAGTGCGAGGGCCGGTCCCTTCTCGTCCATTTCCGTGCTGCTGTGTTGGAGACCGTGCAGCAAGGTCTGGCGAAAGTCCAGGTAGGGGTGGAAATCTACCGCAACGATGGCCACGTGCTCGCCTTGCCGGGCGCGCAGCACCGGCATATTGCCGACGATAAGGGAGGCATAAGCAACCATTCGGTCGACGTCTGTGCTGGCGGCAGCTGACTGCCGAAGGTCGGCAAAATGCTCGGTCGCAGCGGTAGTCCAGCGCCAGGTGCCTGCGGCGATGACGGCGAGACGCACGCCACGGAAATCAGTAACGTGCCGCGCGGAACTTATCCTCGCCTCCACTAGCTGATCGGTGACAAAGTTGCCTTTATCGTCAGTGGAGGGGCCGAGGAAATTAAATTCCACGTCGGTCGCCTCCCCGATGCGGTCTTGAAATGCGGCATTAACGCCCGCTTGAATGAAGCGGGCGTTTTGCGCGGTGCTCGATATAGGGGCTTTCTTATCCATAACTATTGCCGAGCATACGGATTAAAGCGCCCATTAGGCTAGCTAGTCGATGGCGCGCACGGTGGCAAAGGCTGTGCGAACTATCTCATGCTTTGTGTGAGCGTCCAGTGATTCTTCGGCCTGGGAGCGACGGTGGATTTCTTTCATGCTCATCGCACTGGCACCCGCACACGCTTGGAGAATGACCGCGATCTCAAAGCGCGACTTATCCGGGACGCGTTGGTGGAAAGCTTCCAAAACTTGGTCAGCTACGACTTGGAATTGTTGGCGCTTTTTCGAGGTATGGCTCAAGTTTTCTAAAGCCTCGCCAATGGTGAAAAGAGAGGTAAAAGAATGTAGCTCTTTGCTGTCGATTTGGGGTAGTTGGTACCGCGAGTCTGCGTAGTTGGTACCGGTGTTCCACGTACCCGGTACTGCAAGGGGTTTTCTTTCATAGTTGATGTT
>NZ_MKXT01000050.1:0-7969 GCF_001913985.1 Corynebacterium sp. S5S1 | reverse complement strand
CTGTTCGGAATACCTAGGCATGGTGGTAGATTACCTTTCTTCCCAACCCAACCGGGCTGGATATCAGGTGTCTACCAAACAGGGGTCAGGTCCGCTTGCGCGGCAAGTCCAACTCGCCAGCAAGCCGATAAGCCACCGACCGCGCTAAACCAACCACCCCAGCAGCCGCCCGTATTGAACTACCAGCCCGAACCAACGATGCAAACCGCGCCACAACAGCAGAATCCGGAACCCATTTCGACTCCACACAATCACCTAACCCATGTCAGGTGTTTCCACGACCACTAGAAATCAAGACTTTGCACTACAAAGCGAAGACCCCATTCACACCGAACTCAATCGGCATGAATGGGGTCTTTTAGCCAGTCGTCTCCGTCAGGAGCCGACTTCTTCAGCTAAACTCGCTGGCGAATAGTTCCGCTGGGGTTCTCGTCGCCCCAACGTGTCGTGACGAAGCGACCTGTCGTTGCGGATCGGGTCACGGTGCGATTGTTGCTGGTTCCCTTTCCGACCCGTTCGGTCGTGGTCTTGTTAGGCCACCGACCCTTAGCCGCGTTGGAAACGAACTTGCCGGTCTTTGCAGACCGATTCACACTTCGTCGAGCCATACTCGACAACCTCCTTCGGAGTCTGACGAGAGTGAGCGCGTTTCGTGCCTGAAACGCTGGCAACTCAGTTAGACTCGGTGTATCACGTCCAAGTGGTGACCGAGACTAACCTCTCGTCTCAACGGGGTCGAGCTGCAACTCGGCCCCGCTACTCAGTCTTAGGGGGCTAACGCGAGTATTTCCCCTTTCGGCTGGTAGAAGCACGTTTTTCGGCAAGTTTCCTCGCCATGGTTGCCGTCTGCTTACTCGACACCTTGGCCCGCATTTGGCGTACCTCTTGGGTACCGAACGACGAGCGTCCCAAAGCATCCTTGTAACGGTTAGTCATACCACGCCTCCTTCGTTCCTACGCTTTCGCGTTTTCGCTCGTACCCTTTCCAACGCCTTGTATACACTGCGAGGAAGCGTCCCGAGCCTGTCCGCAATTTCCTTCGCTGAAAGCCCTTCGGCACGCAGGCGCGCTACTTCTAACTCCTTGGCCGAGAGTACCCCGGCTACGCGGCGCAGTTCATCGTCGAGTTCAAACTGTGTCTCCAACGGCATGTCGCGTGAAGGCAGTTCGAGCAAGTCATCTTCCTCAACCTCTTGGATGTAGCGTGCAGCTCTCTTGAGCTCTCTGGCGCGTTGCTTAAGCACCTTGCAAGCCTCCATTAAGCACCGGCCGACAAAGAAAGTCTTCAAACTCGCTCCGCCAGTTGGTGACCACTTTCCTCCAACAAGCGCGTCTTCCCTGAACTCGAGGACGGATTGCACGACAATGTCTTGAGCAATTTCTTCCGCCTCATCTGGTGTAAGGAGGTCTAGACGGACGTCCTCGTCATTGGGAACGAAATCCAGCTTCTCACGGCATTTAGGTAGCAGTTCTTTCGTCAGAATCCACTTCTTGATACAGGCGAATCCGTACCCCATGAGCTCGATTTCAAAATCGTCGTAGTCCCTGCCTTGGAATCCTTGCTCTCGCAGAACTTCATAAAGCTCGCGGTCACCCGCAAGGCGCTCTGATTCTTCCCTCGGTTTAGTGGACTGTGTCCACGCAACGGTGGTCTTGCGCTTGCGCCGGCCTTCGTTGCGAAACTTGTCTAAGTCGCTCACGACCCTCCCTAACGTTGTTGGAGTAGAGTTTATCTGCTGGATAGCCCCCTGGCTAGGACTACGTCACGGATCTATAGAGTCCCGTGCAGATAAAATTTTTCGGGACATACAGCGTGTAGAAACGTCCAATACGAGAAAGAGCAGCCATGTGTGTAGGCATCATTTCAGGCATAATCTCCGGCCTTATCGTGTCGGGCGTCTTGTGGGTGTGGGATGTCCGTCGGCGGGATGCGTTGGAGATTGTATTCGTCGCCCCGGACAGAGCCTTTCTAAGAAATAACCGGTTGCGAACGGTAGTAGTCGGAGGCTCCTGGGAACTAGAGAAGGGTCAGGTCATCTTCCGAGGTGACGACTTTCGTGGCGAAGGGCACGGGTTGGTCATAGGCCGATTCGAGACACTTCCAGTAAGAACCCACATGCTTCAACCCGGGCAACCAGCGCTTGTTTCAGTGAAGCGACTTCCGTTCCGTCTTAAGACATTGAGAGAGACGGAGCTGCGTAAGTGGGAGCAGGCCGAAGTCGACCCCGCGCAGTTCATCGGGAAAGAAGGCGAACTGCCATCGGAGTGGAAATTACAGACGATTTATCTCCGGGCGTAGTTCGTCAGAAGAGTCCCATAAGTGCAGTTGCGACTGGACCGAGAATCGTTGTGGCACTTCCGGCGTCACCGAGCATAGAAAGCCCGTTTCGAAGCGCGGCTGGAAGGTTGTTTGTTTTGTCACCACCGTCTGTTTGTTGGTCAATAACCTCGGCAACATCATCGTGTCCGTTTTCGCGCAGGGCGTCGATGAGGTGTTGAATCTGCGCAGTACTTACATTGATAGTGACGCTATGTTCATTGTTAATGCCAACCTGCCCGCCGTGGATATCGCCATGGACGTTTACCGCGGTGTTCGTCGTGTGACTTCCCTGGTCAAGACCATATTCTTTTACTGACTTTCCTGAGTAGACGAGATGCTGTCCGGCACCGGTGAGGCGCCCGCGGAAGAACATCTGGCCCCAATCGGTATCGAAGTTGATTAGTCCAAGATTTTGCAGCATCTCCGCGGACCGACGCAGTTCATCCACCTCGAAGCCGGACTCATCTGATAGGTCACCAAAATTAGTTTGCTCAGCGTGGTTCTCATCGAGCCAGTTAGTTAGCCAATCGGCGGTTTCAAACCTGTTTCTTGTCATTTTCGTGCCTTTCGTGAATTTGAAGGAGTTGTTTACCTAAAGACATCCGGTTCGGTTCGCAGCCCGAACTCCGTCTCGTCTCACGCCCTGGGATTCGACTTCCGCTTCAAGTCTTCCCACGACTCGGACGCTCGAATATCGGACTCATACGCGATGACATAGCCCCACTTCTGGCCGACGAAGTCCTCTTCTCCGAGCAGTTCCCGGACGAGCACCCGAGCCGCTGCTCGTTTCGCTTGTACCGTTTCGTCATCTCGGCCCTTGTCGGCCTTACCTTCGATGATCCACATCGTGCCGTCAGAGTCCTGAGCGACGAAGTCGGGGTAGTAAGTGTCGCGGGTGGTGTACATAATCGACGCGCCGTCAGTGGAGTAGAGGCGCTTCCACCACACTATGTCCGAGGTGTAGTTCAACAACAGCGCGAGGAGGTACTCGCCGCCCCACGAGTCGAAACTCGCAGCGGGAAACAGACCGCGGTTCCAGCCGTCGTAGAACTCGCGGGGCTTGAACTTCGCCTGTTGGTCTTTAGAGAGTTGCTGGAGCACCTCTTTGCCAAACGGCAAGGTCACAACCTGGTCAATTGGCAGTTCGACCGGAACGATAGACGTTTCGGTTTGCAGACTACTTGCGTGCTTACGTGCCTTCTCGTTTACAAGTGCAACGAGCTCGTCCACCGCGGACTGCTTTGCCTTCTCCGTCCAATGGTCGATACCGGCGTTCGCCATGAAGGTCGGAAGGACGTACTGCGCCAATGTGATCGTGTTTTTCTTGTCCTGGGTGACAACCCCGAGGCCGAATACGCGACGGGTGAGTTCACCTATAACAGTGTCCTCCGCCACGGGTGCCGATTCGACTTCCGCGTCGGTGGTGCGTTTCGTGTCGAGCTTCGACTTTCGCACCACGATTTCCTCCCGCGTAAGCGCTTCCTTGGAGTCGGCGACACGGCGCGCTGCACGGATAATGTCCTCGTCGTCAATATGGCTGAGCAAGAACGGCGTGGTTGATTTCGCCATAACCGTGGAAGGAAACAGGAAGGTCTTTCCGGCGAACTGTTCATTGACCTTGATTTCCGTTGCCGGGATGTAGTCGGCACGCTGCATCGTCTCGTTGTCACCGACTCGTCGGAATGAGACGCCTCCGGTGTGACCACCAGTGACCTGGACAGTTTCGCCGGCCTTGGTTCCGACGTCTCTCGTGCTGCCCGTTGCTTCGCCTGAAGGGGTTGTCGGCCTCGCGGTCGAACCGGAAGCTGACCCCCGTTGGGTTTCGGTCGAAGGGTCGTTCGTGTTTGGCTGCACCTGTCCTTCACCCTGGCGGAAGCTTTCTTCCACGTCTATGCCCGAGATAGCGCCCTGAGCGGCATCTCCGAGGCCGAATGAGCGCAGCACGTCTTCGTCTTTGAGAAGGGACTTGAACGACTTGTGGCTCAAGATGTCCAACTGGTCCAGCTCAGCCACACCAGTGCGGGCACCAAAAGGCAGTCGCAGGCCCCGGCCCATGGTCTGCTGGGTAAGAATGTCCGACGACATGGCACGCAGCGCACACATCACTGCGACTCGCTTGGTGTCCCAGCCCTCTTTGAGACGGTCAACAGAGACAATGGCACGAACCGTCGAGGCTGGGCTGTCGAGCTCGTCTAAGCGGCGCAGCGTGACCGCGTCATTGTGTTTGTTGTCGAACTGGAGCACCGCCTCCGGGGCACTAAAATAACCCGGGCCTTGGAGGAGTTTTGTGACATCTTCGGCATGCGCGACACTTTCGCACACGACAAACAGAAGCGGCTTCGTCCTCTTTCGCTCACCTGTTTCGCCGGGGAAGTTCGCTTTGCCGTACGCTTCATAGGCCGCCTCTTTGTTCCGCAACAGTGAGACCGCGTCGAGCAGTTGCCTCTCCTCGGCTGAGTCCTTGGGGTAACCGTTCTCGCGGTAGACGAGCATCGGCGACTTCACATAGCCGTCCTCAATGGCGCTATAGAGCGGGTAGTGAAAAATGACGTGGTCCGTATCGGATGCCGAAGCGGTCAGCCCAATCGTCGCAGCGGGACGCAAGTCCTTCAACGCCTGGTTAAACGCCTTCGCCGAGGTGCCAAATAGGTGGGACTCGTCCGCGATAACCACAAGGTCATCGAGGTTGACCAGGTAGTCGTAGAGCGAACCGGACTCCTCCTGGTGGTCGCGAATCTTGCGGCGCATGCCCTCTTCGGTGCCAGCGCGAGCGTTGACTTTCTTCGGCTTGATAAGTTGCGACACGTTGAAGGCGTAGACCATTGGGCCGTCTGCAGCATTTCGGAACAGCTCTGACTGGCCGGCACGCCACGCGCCGTAATTGCCAGGCGAAACAACCTGGGGAGCAGAAGAGAAGCCGTCAACGTAGCGGCGCGAGCCCTGGGTGAAGTTCTGGACGGTCTTGTTCTCCAGCACCGTGGAAGGCGGGACGACCACCATGACGTTCTTCACCCCGAAGCGCGAAAGGTACTCAATAAGAGCGGCCATGAGGTAGGTCTTGCCCGCGCCGGTGGCCATGTGCATGACCATGGGCTCTAGCGAGTCAAAGTCACCAGTGAGGTGGTAAATGAGCTCGCGCAGCGCACGCTTGTTGGGATCTCGCAGTTGGAACTCCGTCGCGATACTGTCGATGAGTCTTTGGTCAAGTGCGATTGGAAGCGCCATGTCTACTTGCCCTCCTGCGTAACCGAGTAAGTGAAGATGTCGTTGGGAATATGGACAATCTGACACGGCTTATCCGTTGTCCTCGCGAACTGCCTGACTCCCGGTTCGAGCTCTGTTGCGGCGAGCGTTACGCCTTCACTGTCATCGAGATGTGTGAGAAGCTCTTCGGCCTTGTCTTTGTCGAGCCGGCCTTCGACCACTTTGAGGAACATAGAGCCGCGCTTGCCGTCGAAATGGCGATTATCCGGGGTGAGCGAGAAGTTGAGGTTCGCTGCGACAGAGTTGACGAGCGTCGCGCCGGTTGCCGCTTCGGTCAGCGTGACGAGACCCAATTCGGGGACGTAGTCGAAACTTTGTGGTGCAAGGTGGGCGACCGTAAAACCACCGCCTCCACGCCAGTTGACTACGCCCTTCTGGTTCTTGGTCCTCGTCGCAGTTTTAAGCGCCTTGACTACCGCTTCGGCTTTCAATTCGGGGTTTGCTGCGAGCACCTTGTTGAGAGCGCTGTTGAACTTCTGGGCAGCTTCCGGTGAGAGACCTTCGGGCAGACCTTCCTCGGTCGCGTCAACGCGCTCTGGCTTCTGGATGCTGATTCCTCCCTGGTCCTCGCCGTTTATGACCTTCTCCAGGCGTGGGCGGGCGAAGCGGTTGAAGGTGTCTTCCACGAGCTCGCAGGTGACCCAGCGGCGTCCCATCTTCTGAGCTACCGCGGCGGTCGTTCCCGAACCGGCAAACACGTCGAGGACAATGTCACCGGGGTTCGTTGCAATGTGGATGACGCGCTCTAGGAGGCGTTCGGGTTTGGGGGTGGAGAACGCCGAAGTTCCCGGGAAGAGTGCTCGAATTTCCTTCGCCGCGGTGTCCGTGTGACCAACGTCTTTGTAAGATAAAAAACTGACTGGAGCTTTCCCTGGTTTTCCTTCTAGATAGGTTTTGAAACTGAGGCCGCCCTTTCCACCGCTGGTAAGCCACAATCTTGGCCAATTCCCTGCTTTGAAGATCTCCAAAGCATCTTCGTGCGCAGCCGCCTTGTCGCCTTGGATAATAACGGCCTGAACATTGGGCCGAACCTCCTCAGGTAGCAAACCACATAGTTCCGCTCGTTTAGCCTCATCGTGAATGTCGGCTAGTCCATACTGGTTGCTGTAGCGTCTCATTTCTTCGAGGACATCCGACTGACCTTGAGCCCAGTGCCGCCCTTTCGATGGGTAGATGAGTTCACCTGTGAGAGGATGCTCGATCGCGTACACCATGCCCTGGTGAGTAGAAGAACCAGATGCCGTTGGGTCAGCGACCTTCCACGGTCCGCGGATATCGTTATCCGGGTTCGAGTAACGGGCGTCCATCTCTGCCGTCCGCGTAAGACGATTCGGAACAAACCCACCAGACTTGGCATAAACCAGGATGGTGTCAGTGACTGCGGGAATGCCCTTCGAATCGTTTCTGGGCGAATACGTCTTTTCCCACACTACTTCCGCTACGAAGTTCCCACTTCCAAACACTTCGTCCATAAGCACGCGCATGCGGTGGTTCTCCACGTCGTCCAGGTGGACCCAAATCGACCCGTCATCGCTAAGAAGCTTGCGTAGGTGAACGAGGCGGTCACGCATCATGGTGAGCCAAACGGAGTGTTCGAGGTTGTCCTCGTAGTTGGCGAAGGTTTGGGCGGTGTTAAAAGGCGGGTCTATGTAGATGCACTTGATCTTGCCGAGGTACTTCTCGCGCAACTCCGGCAGCCGAGTAAGCGCTTCCAGAACGTCGCCGGACTCACCGAGAATCAACAAATTGTCCCCGGTTGGGTCCAAGTCAGCCCGCTCCGAGTATTGCGTGTCCTTGTCCTTCGGCGACTGCTCGCCCGTGACCACTTCGTCAACGACGAGCGCCCGAGTCTCGCAGTACCGTGGGTCTTTCGGGTCGACCCACTCGTAGGCGTAGCGTCCCTCTTCACTGGGAATGAGCGCCTTGTCCTTGTTGAACCAGGTCAATTCAAGTAGTTGCTTCGCGCAGGCCACCGTTTCGCTGCCTCGTTTCGTTTGTCGGGGCTGTCAAATACTTCGCACTTTATGGTAGCCGAGGCAGCAACAGACACAGAAGAAAATGCGTCCCGAGACGAACAGATCTTTGGATCGCCGGTAAGGCGGGAGCCTCAGTTCCCGTAACGGTGTACCGGATTACTCCGCCGAGGCGGTCTAAGACGACTTGTCGTCCTCTTACGGCTTAGTGAATTGCCCCACTATTTTCTGCTGGTGATTGTTTTCCTGCGACACGGTGGAGGTATGCAAAACGAACTACGTATTTCCGCGGGCGGTCTTTACCCCGGCCTCAGACGGACCTGACCCCTGTTTGGTAGACACCTGATATCCAGCCCGGTTGGGTTGGGAAGAAAGGTAATCTACCACCATGCCTAGGTATTCCGAACAGTTC
>NZ_MKXT01000049.1:0-8935 GCF_001913985.1 Corynebacterium sp. S5S1 | reverse complement strand
CAAGATGCCCGAAAACAACATCCACAACGTGAAGCAGAAACCCTTCACACCCCCAACAAGCCCACCCGCGGAGTTGACAACCTATATAGGAACACCCCCCTTGGGGTTTCTGTGCGCACCGCCGTCTGGCACACTAGGGTGCTATGGAAATCATCATTCTCATCATTATTGGCATCCTCTTCGTCGTTCCCTCGTTTATGGCCATGCGAAAGCAGCGCCAGCGCCAAAATGAGATGCAGGCCCTCCAGAATTCCCTGCAGCCGGGCGACGCCATCGTTACGGCGGGCGGCGTGCACGGCGTGGTGCGCAGCACTGGCGACAAGGATGTGGATCTAGAAATCGCCCCTGGGGTGGTGGTTACTTTTGACAAGATGGCCGTCATTCGCACGGAGGAGGAAGCCAATAGCCTTGAGCGCCCTGCTGCTGGGGACGCCAAGAATGATGCGGCAGATAACCTGCCAGATGAGGAATATCCTCCGTTTGACGGCCAGGAGAAGAAATAGCTCGCTATTTCCTAAGAGTTGCCTTAACGTTTGCTAGGCGGGTGGGGCCTTCGGGGAGCGTAGACCCCATCACACTTTGAGTCTTTTCCGGACCTCGTTAAGGAAAATTCCGCTTGATGACGTACGATTGTGCGTTGTTAACGTGCCTGCGCCATGTGGCTGGGCCGTATTTAATGTTTAAACACCCTGTTATAAGCAGCACAGGAGATTATCGTTGTCCGCAAAAACCCGTGGCGCTATGAAAAATAGCAAACGCCAATGGCCGAAGCGCGCGATCGCGCTCTTCGTTCTCATTGTGGTTGTTATCTACGCGCTTATCTTTTTAACTGGTAACCGTCAAGGCACCCCGAAGCTCGGCATCGACTTGCAGGGTGGCACCCGCGTAACGCTGGCGCCGCAAGGCGAGGAACCCACCCAAGACCAACTCAAGCAAGCACGCAACATTTTGGAACAGCGTGTCAACGGCATGGGTGTTTCTGGTTCTGAGGTTGTCATCAACGGCAACACCCTGGTCATTACCGTTCCGGGAGAAGATGCCTCCCAAGCGCAGGCCGTCGGCCAAACCTCGCAGCTGTTCTTCCGTCCGGTGGCTAAGCCATCCATGCCGGATATGGAAAAGCTCAATAAGGAGCTTGAAGATATGGCCAACCGCTGGGTGAAGTACGACGTACTCAGCGCAGACGAGGCCAACAAGCAGATGGAGCAGATGACCCAGGCCATCGCCCAGCAAGAAGCGCAGATGACTGGTAAGGAGCCGAAGAAACAGAAAGCTCCCAAGGTCAGCGCCAAGCCGCTTGAGGAGCCAAGCAACTCTATTGAGCAGACTAAGCGTCGCGATGAAGTAACGGAAATGCTGCTGAAGGACCGTCAGTCCGAGGATCCGACCACCCAGGCTGCAGCTTCTGCGCTGATGACCTGCCAAGGCAGTACCGATCCCCTGGCCGGAGCCGACGATCCTGCCAAGCCATTTGTTACCTGTGACTACTCCAACGGCAACCCGTACGTACTGGAGCCAGCACCGCTTCTCAATGGCATCAAGGACGAAAACGGTACCCGCCTCACCGGTAACGAGATCGATACCAATTCTCCGATCGAAGGCGGTCTCAACGGCCAGTCTGGCCAGATGGAGATCAACTTCTCCTTCAAGACCGGTGATGGTCCGAACGGTTCTCAGACTTGGGCAGACCTGACGCAGGAACACCTTAAGGACCAGGTTGCCATCACGCTTGACTCTGCGGTTATTTCCGCACCGGTTATCCAGAGTGCAACCCCGGTAGGCTCTGCCACCTCCATTACTGGTGACTTTAGCCAGGAAGAGGCACAGAGTCTGGCAAATAACCTGAAGTATGGCGCACTGCCGTTGTCCTTCGCAGGTGAAAATGGCGAACCAGGCGGCACCGTCGAGTCCATTCCGCCCACACTGGGCAAGGCCGCACTGCAGGCCGGCCTCATTGCAGGCCTCGTTGGCCTAGTACTAGTGATGGCATACTCGCTGTACTACTTCCGCGCGCTTGCCGGCGTATCCCTCATCTTCCTCATTGCCTCTGGCCTCCTGACCTATGGCTCCCTGGTTCTGCTGGGCCGCTGGATCGGTTACTCGCTGGACCTTTCCGG
Organism: Corynebacterium sp. S5S1; assembly: GCF_001913985.1. Taxonomy (NCBI): domain Bacteria; kingdom Bacillati; phylum Actinomycetota; class Actinomycetes; order Mycobacteriales; family Corynebacteriaceae; genus Corynebacterium; species Corynebacterium sp. S5S1. The sequence continues at coordinate 6,818 of NZ_MKXT01000049.1, read as the reverse complement.
CATCGCCGGTCTGGTCATCGGTGTGGGCGCAACCGCTGACTCCTTCGTGGTCTACTACGAGCGCATCAAGGATGAGCTCCTCGAGGGACGCACGTTCCGCTCCGCTACGCAAAAGGCGTGGGAGCGCGCTCGTGCCACCATTGTGACCGGTAACGCGGTGACCTTGATTGGCTCTGTTGTGGTCTACTTCCTCGCCATCGGCGAGGTGAAGGGCTTCGCCTTTACCTTGGGCCTTACCACGGTATTTGACCTGGTCGTATCCTTCCTGGTCATGGCGCCGCTGATGCAGCTGGTCGGCCGCCGTCCGGCTGCTGCTAAACCTTCGATGAACGGCCTCGGTGGTATCTACGCACTGGTGGAAGAGCGCCGTGAGCGCGGCTACTTCGGCTCGGGACGTCGTCAAGCACACGCTGCTGAGTCCGCGAGCGCGAAGGAGTCAGCCACCAAAGCAACGGCAGGAGATTCTGCCGCAAGTACCGCACGTCCCGTAGATGCTGCGGAAGATGAGGAGAAATAAGCATGGCTGTTTCGACTAAGCATAAGATTTCCCGGATGGACCGCCTCTACGAGGACGAGCGCGGTTATGACTTCATCGGTCGCACCAAGCTGTGGTATGGCATCACTGCAGCACTTATCGTGGCCGCAGTGGCTGCGATCCTCATTCGTGGTTTCTCGCTCTCTATTGACTTCGAAGGCGGCACCACGTTGTCGATGCCGGCAGGCGACCTCAAGGAAGATGAGGTAAGCCAGGTCTTTGAAGACTCCACCGGTGTAGAACCCGAGCAGGTTCACATCGTGGGCGCTGGCGATTCCGAGACCTTGGAAATTGTTTCTGAGCGCTTGAGCCAAGAGGACGTGAATGCGGCTCGCGCGGCTATCTATGACAACTTCCAGCCGAAGGATGAAAACGGCAAGGCCACCCCGGACGCCATTGGCTCGTCCACGGTATCCGAATCCTGGGGTTCTTCTATTACCCAGCGCATGCTCATTGCCATGCTGGTCTTCCTGGTAGCTGCGACCGTCTACGTGGCCATTCGCTTGCAGAAGAACATGGCTTTCGCCGCGATCATCGCACTGATTGCAGACGGCGTAATCATCGCCGGCATTTATGCCCTCTTTGGCTTCGAAGTTTCCCCGGCTGTCATCATTGGTCTGCTCACCGTCCTGACCTTCTCCATGTATGACTCGGTCATCGTCTTTGACAAGATCAACGAGAATACGGAAGGCCTCGAGGGCCAACGCAAGAAGACCTATGCTGAGCTGACAAACTTGGCTATTAACCAGACCGTTATGCGCTCGATTTCTACCTCGGTTATTTCTGCGCTGCCTATCATCGCGCTCTTCGTGGTAGCTGTGTGGCTTATGGGTATCGGTACCCTCCGCGATTTGGCGCTCATCCAGCTCATCGGTGTGGTCGAGGGTATTTTCTCCTCCATTTTCTTTGCTACGCCTTTGGTTGTGACCTTTGCCAACATGTCCAAGAGGATCAAGCGTCACAACAAGCGGGTCACGGACTATCGTGCCGGCAAGGACGAGAATGCCGCGGCAGAATCTGGCGCAGCATCCCCCGCCCGCACCGTGGTCTCACCAGCGAGCGCAACCGCCACTCCGGCTGAGATCGATGATGATCCGGCCGAATCCACTGGACAACCCGGCGCAACTTGGCGCCCGGGCCGGTAGCCTCCGGTAGTAAAATATTCGCGGAGTGGTAGCTGAAGTGAGGGCAAAATACGGTGCTTAAAATAAAGAGCGGTCCTAGTGAACGTCACTGGGGAAAGAAAGTAATTACCTCGTGCGTTTCGGCCATAGCCCTAGCTGCTTCTGCCTGTAGCGGGCAGAGCAGTGAGGAGGACACAGCTAGCGTGCCGCAGGAGCCAGAATCCTACGGATATTTTGGCTACCAGGTAAATTCCCGCTTGGCCACGACCAATGCCGGCACGTCTTTTGGTGATGCCACCTCCGCCGGTCTGTTGTCTACGCGGCTTTATCCAGGACTTTTCGTGCCCGGGCCCTCCGGCGAGCTGATCCCCAATGCGGATCTAGTGGAGACGGAAGAGCTTCCGCCTGTAGCCGGCAGTGACCAGCGCAGCGTCCAGCTCACTTTGGAGGAGGATGCCGTCTTCTCCGATGGTGCCCCCGTTACTTGTGACGACTACCTGTTGGCGTATGTGGCCGGTACTCATCCAGCTGAATTTGCCTCACATATGCCGTTGATGAATGACATCGCGGATTTTAACTGTGAGCCCCACGGTAAAAGGTTCACCTTGACTTTTAACAAGGATCAGGGGCAGCGCTGGCGCCACATGTTTGGCGCCGGCACGATCATGCCGGCCCATGCCCTAGCCAAAAAGCCCGGGTTGAGCGTTAAGGAACTCAACGCGGCGCTGACAGTAGAAGACATGCAGGCGCTTGCGCCGGTTGCTGAGGAATGGCGCTATGGCTTTTCCGTGGACAAGGATCAACTAGATCCCGAGCTGCAGGTCTCCTTCGGACCCTATGTCATTGACAAGGTAGGCGACGAAGGGGAGATCATTCTTAAAGCAAACGAAAAGTACTTCGGAGACGCTCCCGCCGAGGAACATGTTGTGGTCTGGCCTTCGGATGCTGATGCACAAAAGCTCGCAGATAAAGGTGCGTTGCGCGTAGTGGACGCCGCAAGTGAAAACCCTGACTGGCTGGACAGCACGAAGGATGAGTCAGGGGAGTCCCCCTACGAGGTCACTCCAATGGTTGGCGAGCTTACGGACACTCTCACGCTATCTGAAGCGGGAATATTCGCGGAGCCGTGGGCACGCGAGAGCTTTGCCGCTTGCGTCGATCAGCAGGCGGTTGCGCAAGCAAGCTCAGCGGCCTCCGGCGTGGAGGTGCCACCGGCCTACCTGCGTACCGTTTCCGTGACCAACCCGGTTGCTGGCGGTCTAGACAAAGTGGGCAAGCAACACCAAGGCACTGATTTAGCCAAGGCCGGCGACCTCAACGGTACGACCATCAAGGTCGGCTATTTAGGTCCAGACAAACGCTACGCCGCCATGGTGGAGCAATTGCGTGCATCCTGTGAGCCAGCCGGTATTACCATCGAGGACGCGTCCGCTGAGTTCATGTCCCAGCACTACTTGGAAATGGATCCGGAAACCTGGGCACCTACCGTCGACGCCTTCCTCGGACCAGTTGATCCCCAGACGGAATATTCCACGGTGGAGTCCAGCATGAAGAACTCTGCGGAGCTGAAGAAGACAGAAGAAGCTCTGTGGAAGGATGTACCTTCCATTCCGCTCTCCGCGCAGCCGCGCGTCTTCCTGGTCCACCGCGACGTGGAAGGTGTCCTGCCGTACACTGGCGTTTCGGGTATCGGTTGGAATATGGACCGCTGGCACAGCACCGTCCCAACGGACAAGGAATAGGCCCCGAATATCGGGCGTTTACGACCTCTCGCAATTATTTCTCAAGGAAGATTATGAGTTCGCACTACGAATCAGCAGCACAGGCACTCAAGGACAAGGTTCGCCTCGTTCAAGACTTCCCAGAGGAGGGCATCCTCTTTGAGGACCTCACCCCAGTCTTGGCGGACCCAGAGGCATTTCGCACCGTAGTGGACGGCTTGGCGGCCGCCTGCGAGGAATTGGGCGCAGATATGATTGGCGGCCTAGACGCCCGTGGATTCCTCCTCGGCTCGGCCGTCGCCTACAAGATGGGCCTGGGTATCCTGGCCATCCGCAAGAAGGGCAAGCTTCCCCCTCCGGTATATACCGAGGAATATGAGCTGGAGTATGGCTCTGCGGCGCTGGAGATTCCAGCCAGCGGCGTTGACATCAAGGGCAAGCGCGTAGTGCTTGTCGACGACGTCTTAGCCACCGGTGGCACCCTCCACGGTGCCAAGCTTTTGCTTGAGTCCGCAGGTGCCGAAGTCGCTGGCAATGTGGTGGTGTTGGAAGTCAAGGGTCTCAACGGTCGTGAGCGCTTATCCGGCCCGCCGCTCATTGTGTTGAATGCCACAGACTAAGATGGGATGCCTAAGCTAGATTCCACGATCTAGATGGACATGAGGCCACAAGGCCCGTGGCACTGTGAAGGGCGGTAGATTTGGCCATGGACAAACCCGTAAAGCGCCAGTCCGGCGGCGGAATGCGCAGCATGTCGGCTCGCCTCGCTCGTTCGCTTACCGGCGGTCGAGTGAAGGTGAATCCGGTGCTGGACCCGTTGATGTCCATTCACCGCAAGTTTCATCCCAAGGCCGATGCTGATTTGCTCAATCGCGCCTATGACACCGCGGAGCGGCTCCATGAGGGTGTCTTTCGCAAATCCGGAGAGCCGTATATCACCCACCCGCTCGCCGTGGCGACGATCGCGGCGGAGATCGGTATGGACACCACCACCATCGTCGCAGCACTGCTGCACGACACCGTGGAGGATACGGACTATTCGCTAGAGGACCTCACCCGAGACTTCGGTCCGGAGGTGGCTCGCTTGGTCGATGGCGTGACCAAGCTGGACAAGGTGGCACTGGGGTCGGCCGCAGAGGCCGAGACCATTCGTAAGATGATTGTCGCCATGGCCACCGACCCCCGAGTCCTGGTCATTAAGGTCAGCGACCGCCTGCATAATATGCGTACGATGCGGTTCCTTCCGCCCGAAAAACAGGCTAAGAAGGCGCGGCAAACCCTCGAGGTTATCGCGCCGCTAGCTCACCGACTCGGCATGGCCAGCGTGAAGTGGGAGCTGGAAGATCTGTCCTTTGCCATCTTGTATCCAAAGAAGTACGACGAGATCGTGCGCATGGTGGCAGATCGCGCCCCCTCGCGCGATCGCGCGCTCAAGGAGATCATTAGCCAGGTCAGTGGGGCGCTGAAGGAAAACGGCATTGAAGCCGAAGTTATGGGCCGACCAAAGCACTACTGGTCCATCTATCAAAAGATGATCGTACGCGGCCGGGACTTCGCGGAGATTTTTGACTTAGTGGGCATCCGCATCTTAGTAGAGGACGTCAATAGCTGTTATGCCGCAATTGGCGTGGTTCACTCGATCTACCAAGCTCTGCCCGGGCGCTTTAAGGACTATATTTCTTCGCCGCGATTTGGCGTCTATCAGTCGCTGCACACCACCGTGCTGGGCAATGGTGGCGCGACGCTAGAGGTCCAGGTACGCACCCACGAGATGCACTACAACGCTGAGTTCGGTGTGGCCGCTCACTGGCGCTACAAAGAAACCAAGGGCAAGAACTCGGGCCACCAGGAAGAAGTGGCCCAGATGGCTTGGATGCGCCAACTTCTGGACTGGCAGAAGGAAGCCGCCGATCCCAACGAGTTCCTCGACTCGCTGCGCTACGACCTGACCGCCAAGCAAATCTTCGCCTTTACTCCGAAAGGCGATGTGGTGAACCTGCCTGCCGGTTCAACTCCGGTGGACTTTGCCTACGCAGTACATACTGAGGTGGGGCACAGGTGTATCGGCGCCAAGGTCAATGGCAAGCTCGTCGCGCTTGAATCGAAGCTAAAGTCCGGCGACAAGGTGGAAATCTTTACCTCCAAGGATCCCAATGCTGGTCCGTCCCGCGATTGGCAGGATTTCCTCGTGTCCGCTCGCGCCAAGACCAAGGTGCGGCAGTGGTTTGCCAAGGAACGCCGCGAAGAACACTTGGAAGCCGGCCGCGATGCCCTGGCTACCGAAGTCCAGCGCGGCGGCCTGCCTATGCACCGCCTGTTTACCGCCAGCTCCATGAAGCAGGTAGCCGAGCAGCTGCACTACGCCGACGTCGATTCGCTGTATACCGCCATCGGCGCGGGCCACGTTTCTGCTCAACACGTGGCCAACCAATTGGTTGCCATGTTCGGTGACCAAGACGATGCCATTGACACCCTGGCCTCGCGCACGCCACTGTCTGAGATTGAGCACTCCCGCGCCCAACACACTGAAGACTCGGCATCGGGCACTGGCATCTTGGTGGAAGGCAGCCCCGATGTGATGGCAAAGCTTGCCAAGTGTTGCCAGCCCGTGCCGGGCGATGCCATTTTCGGTTTCGTTACCCGTGGTGGGGGAGTCTCCGTGCACCGAGCCGACTGCACTAATGCGGAAAAGCTCAAGGCAGAACCAGAGCGCATGTTGGAGGTGGCCTGGTCTTCTGGTACCTCCGCAACGGGCGCTTTCTCGGCGACGCTGCAATTGGAAGCCCTTGACCGTCAGGGCCTCCTTTCGGAGCTCACTCGGGTAATGAGCGATGAGAACATCAACGTTTTGACCATGAACTCTAATCGTGGCGATGACCATATTGCGACGGTAAGGTTCACATTCTCCGTTTCGGATACCAAGCAATTGGGAACCTTGATGACCACACTGCGCAATACCGAAGGCGTCTTTGACGTTTACCGCGTAACCGCCTAAGGCGCTGTGTCCCACCCTCAAGGAGGGGCGGGGCAAGCAACGCAAAGGCATCGGGGAGGTTACCTGTGTGTGAATTCTTGACTGCTGCAAGGTAAAACTCCAGCAAGCAAGCTTAATTTCTCCTGCCAAGTAGTTAGCGAAGCGATATAAATTATCCTGTCGCTTTCTACTATCTAGGAGTACTTCAATGCAGTTCCGTCGCATCGGCCAGCTTGTGGCCGCCACTACCGTTTCCGCTGTTGCTCTCTCCGGCGCGCAGGCGGTGGCACAGGAAAACAAGACCACCATCTCCGTCACCAATATCACCGATATTCACGGTCACTTGGAAGACAAGATTGGTGACCCAGCCAAGGCCGGTGATGAGATCGGCGTAGCTCGTCTGCAGACCCTCATTAAACAGGTAAATGAGGATCAGGAATTCAACCTGACCTCCTCGGGCGATA
>NZ_MKXT01000048.1:9867-10273 GCF_001913985.1 Corynebacterium sp. S5S1 | reverse complement strand
GACATAGCGCGTGGTTCGCTCTACTAGCGTGCCAATTGCAGACTTATTACCCGCGCCTAAAATGAGGTCGCCTTCCCAATGACCTGGTACTGCTCGGTCATCTACTTCTGCTGGCCGGTCGGAAATCATCACCATAGGGTCAACAAACCGCCTGCGGGCACTGCGCGTGCCACGAGGTCGACGTTGGGTGTGACCGCGACGCAGTGCAGCAGCGACTTCCTTTTTCAACTCGCCTTTAGCCTGGAAATACAAAGACTGATAAATAGTTTCAGGACACACGTACATAGTCTCATCACCGGGATAGCGACTGCGCAACCTCCCAGAAATCTGCTCCGGCGAGTACCTATCTTTCACCATCGCCCAGACCACGGTGCGCAAACGTGGATTGGCATCAATCTTGCGCTTT
>NZ_MKXT01000048.1:0-9849 GCF_001913985.1 Corynebacterium sp. S5S1 | reverse complement strand
ATCAATCTTGCGCTTTTTCGGTCTAAACCTACGCAACACCGATTTACGGTGCGCATGCGTGGGAAGATACACCCCAAATTCATCCCGGTTGCGTTTAAGTTCCTTGCTGATAGTTCCAGCAGAGCGCTGAAGACGCCGAGCTATCTCACGTACACCTTTGCCTTGCCGGTCAAGATCAAAGATGAGCTCGCGCTCTTCTACCGACAAATAGCGCGAAGAAATACGCCTATCGATACGCTCTTGCGGAATAACCTGGACTGGAACTGCTTGGCGACCATCAACGTACTCGAGTACCTGCATAAGCCTGTTATACAGCGCCACATCCGGGCCAGCCGGGACAAAAGGCACACGCCCCGCAGAAAGCTTGATGACACCTTTGTCCATATCAGCAGCATCACGCGGATGAATGCCACAGGCTAAAGCGGCATCTTTGCGCCCTAAAGCATTTACACGCAGTTGCAGATAACTACACCGGCGAGTTGTTGCCGCAGCTTTGCGGCCATGCGGATTGCGCTTCCACAAACCAAGCTCAATACCGATGCGGTACACCGGAGAAGAGCCTATAGAAAGCTGGCGCGCAATATCCATTGGTGCCACACCTTCAAGCCACAGGCGAGCTATTGCCTGACTGTCAGCCGAGCTAATACGCCTGCGGCGCTTGCGCGGCAAGTCCAACTCACCAGCAAGCCGATAAGCTACCGACCGCGGTAAACCAACCACACCAGCAGCCGCCCGTATTGAACTACCAGCCCGAACCAACGACGCAAACCGCGCCACAAAGCCCGAACCAACGACGCAAACCGCGCCACAACAGCAGAATCCGGAACCCATTTCGACTCCACACAATCACCTAACCCATGTCAGGTGTTTCCACGACCGCTAGAAATCAAGCATTAGTAAAGCTTCTGTTCTTGCTTCTACCGGAGCACTCCCTCGGCGTTCTTGCCCTCTCACGTCTTTTCTCATCTCCGATTCCTTCGCGCTCACCAGCGGAACACTATTGTCTTGGCGGTCGCTTTCCCATGAGCGCCAAGGGAGCGGGTTAAGAATTAGCGCGCTTACTCGATATGTCCAATCGTGTCGCGGATGCTTGTCACTCAAACCCGGGAGCAATGAAAAGCACTAGCGTCGGTATTCACGAGCCCAGAATGGTTCCATATCGAGTCACACGTGTCCTTGATCCTGTGGAGGTGTTGGTCCCATCAGGAGCTCCAAGTTGCCAACAAGCCCGGGAAACTCAAACAAACCTGCCAACGGTCAAATATTAAGAACCAGTGAGATTCGACCCGCCGGAAGAATCGGAGTCGCCTTCTTCATGGGCGATGTCGCCACCGGAGGAATTCATCCAGGAGCGTACGACCTTCTCCGCGCTGGAGTCGTCGTTTTCTACCTCTTCGACCATGTCAGAGAGGTCTTTTTGGGTAATGAACTTAGTCAGCGAGGCCACGGCCTGGCGCTCTTCACGGTCGAAAAGATCGTCTTGATAGAGCACCACGAAATTTTCTGGCAACTCGGGCTCGGCGTCCTCGCAGCCGCTGGCACCGGAAGGCTCGACCGTGGAGGTATCCGTGGGCAAGCTCGACATGAGCGCAATGTGGGTGCGGGCCAGGTAGTCCTCGCCGCCGGGCTCGGAGGCTTTCTGTGCCTTTTTGTAATCCTTAGAAATCGCCCGCGCCTCACCGGGATTGAGGATATTAAGGAACGCGCCGGTGCAGCCCACATAGAAATTGCCGCCCGGGTTCATGGAACGCCCACCCTTGGTCTCTTGGAAGATGTCTTCCTTCACAATGGACGCCTCGCGGCCCTGCCCCATCAGCTCCTGGCGGAAGATTTCCGCAAGGACAAGCTGGTCGGTCTCATTGGTATCCACCAAAATGCCAATGGGCTCGCTCTGGGGACTCTCGGCAAAGGGGTTGGTATCGAACTGGGAAGAGCAGCCGGAAAGCAGCGTTGCGGACAGCACCACACCGACAATGGCGCGGGCGGGACGGGCAAAGCTGCGCATAGCGATACTCTTCTCCTTTTAGTTAGCGGCGCGTGAGCGTCTAGCTGATTCTACACCGAGGGTGTGTTTACCTCCTGTTGCGGCGTGACTAAGATGGCAAGAGTTATGTCTAGCGTTATTACTGAATCCGCCGTACGCGAGGCACTCTCCCGCGTCGAAGACCCCGAAATCGGCCGCCCCATCACCGAGCTCAACATGGTGAAGTCCGTTACCGTCACTGGTAATGACGTAGCCGTGGAAATTTACCTCACCATCGCTGGCTGCCCCATGAAGTCCACCATCGAGTCCAATACCCGCGCCGCGGTAGAGGATATCGAGGGCGTTGGAAACGTCACGGTGACGATGGAAGCCATGAGCGATGAGCAGCGTCGCGAGCTCAAGAAGAAGCTCCGCGGCGGCCAGGCCGAGCCGGAAATCCCGTTTGCAAAGCCGGATTCCACCACTCGCGTTTTCGCGGTGGCCTCCGGCAAGGGCGGCGTGGGCAAATCCTCCATGACCGTCAACCTGGCTGCAGCGCTGGTCCAGAAGGGCCTCAAGGTTGGTATTGTGGACGCCGATATCTACGGCCACTCCGTCCCTAACCTCTTGGGCTGCACCGACGGGCCGACTGTGCTCGATGATGAGATGCTGCTGCCGCCGATTTCTCATGGCATTAAGCACATTTCCATCGGGCAGTTTGTGGAGGGCAATGCCCCGGTGGTCTGGCGCGGACCCATGCTCCACCGCGCGCTGCAGCAGTTCCTGGCTGACGTTTTCTGGGGCGACCTCGACGTGCTGCTCTTGGACCTGCCTCCGGGCACTGGCGACGTCGCCTTGTCCGTAGCCCAGCTCATTCCCAATGCGGAGCTACTCATTGTCACCACCCCGCAGGCCGCAGCCGCCGAGGTGGCAGAGCGCGCCGGTTCCATCTCCCAGCAGACCCGCCAGCGCGTGGCCGGCGTCATTGAAAACATGGGCGCCATGGTGATGCCGGATGGCTCCACCATGGATGTCTTTGGCTCCGGCGGCGGACAGATTGTGGCCGATCGCCTAGGCGTCATCTTGGGCCATGAGGTGCCACTGCTGGCCTCCGTGCCGTTGGATCCCACCCTGCGCAGCGGTGGCGATGCCGGCACACCGATTGTTCTCGATTCCCCCGAGTCCCCCGCCGCCCAACAGATCCAGGCAGTGGCCGATAAGCTGGCCATACGTTCTGATTCCCTGGTGGGCAAAAACCTCAACTTGGGCGTGAACTAACGCCTTAGGTTACATCGCCCCACAAGCCGCCGCCGGTGGATTCTTCCCCACCACGTGGCGGCTTTTTCTCTGGCGCGGGCTGCTCCGTTGGCTGGGGCGCTTGAGGGCGTTGCTGAGGCTCTGGCTTCGGCTGCTCGGCATAGATCTGGGAGTAGTCGAAGCTCGGGCGCTGCTGCTGCGGTTGAGACTGCGGCTGCTCCTCCGGCTCCTGTGGAGCGGTAGCGGTCTTGACGTTCTCTGCCATCTTCTTGGGGTTGAAATCGTCCCAGGCGGAATCGTCGCCGTCGAAAAGCGCCTTGGTAATAGCACCCTTCGGGCCAAGGCGCGTCCACTGTGCGGCTTGGGTGAGCGGGCCGCGGATATCATCGAATTCCGAGGTAATCGAGCCCATCTCGCCATTGAGCTCCGCCTTGGCGTTATTGATGGCCTTGCGCGCCGCGTAGATGGCCGCGCGCACATCCTTAATCACCTCAGGCATGCGCTCTGGGCCGATGACGATGATGCCCAAAACCACGATGACGAAAATCTCGGGCCAACCAATGGAAGAAAACACGGTTAAATACTAGTCCCTCACTCTTAGCCGCGCTGATTGTGCTTGATTGCGCGAACCACCATCTCCACCTTGTCCAAGAAATCCTGCTGCGGCCGGTGCACGGGCGTTGCCGCATCCGGCCCGGGCGCAACCTCTTCGGTGGCAATGCCCGCGAGCTTTGCCAGCAGGGATTGCGGCGCCTTGACCTTAGCGGAATCCGCGCAGTGGCGAACCCACTCTGAGGCATGGCGCTGCTGGTGCACATCCGCGCGGCACTCGGCGCAGTGCACCAAGTGGATGCGCACGCGGTGCATGAATTTCGGCTCCATCTCCCCGTCCACGAAGGCAACGACAGCCTCTGGGCCAAGGTGCCCGATGGTATCGCTGCGCCGCGCCTTGGCTTTCGCCTTATCGCGGGCCTTGGCCTGAACGGCATCGAATCCGCCGCGCACGCTCAGCGTGGACAAGGTTCGGCGTCCCCGCAGCGAGTCCATCGACACCCTCCTCCAGTAGTTGCTTGGCCTTCAGTGACACGGAAAGTCCCCGCCGGCGGCGGGGACTATGCAGTTTCTTTAGAGTTTAGCGCGCGATGGTTTAACGCGTGCGCAGCAGCATGCGGGTTTCCGCATTGGTTTGCGCCTCTTTTTCGAGCGCCGCACGCAGCTGGGAACGGCCACGGTGGATGCGGGAGCGAACCGTACCCATCTTGACGCCGAGGGTCTCCGCAATCTCGTCATAGCTCATACCTACGACATCACACAGCACCACGGCCACGCGGAAATCGGGAGCCAAGCCATCGAGCGCGGATTGCAGCGCCGGGTCCAGGTTGGCCACGGTATAGGCCTGCTCCGGGGTCATATCCGTTCCGGGCACGCGCTCATAATCCTCCGGCAGGGCCTCCATGCGGATCTTGGAGCGATGGCGAACCATGTCCAAGAAGAGGTTGGTGGTAATGCGGTGCAACCAGCCTTCAAACGTACCGGCCTGGTATTTATCCAGGGAACGGAAGACACGCATGAAGGTTTCCTGGGTCAGGTCCTCTGCATCGTGCTGGTTGCCGGAGAGGCGGTACGCCAAGCGGTAGACGCCATCGGCGTGTTCGGCCACGAGGTCACCCCAGGCTGGCATGTCGGCTTCGCCGGCATCGAACGCCGCGGTACCGGTCAACTCCGCCTCAGGGGTGGCGGGCTGAAGGGATTCGGCATCGCGCTTCGTTGTTGTCATGCATGTCATTTTTCTACACTTCAAAGTGAAACTCCAGCCACAGTGCTGATAATTTCCTGTGAGTCCGTCACATTATCCCCACCCACCACAACCTCGCTGGCTAGGCGCGTTTTTGCCACATTTGGGGACACTTTTCCCTAAGGTCTATTACGTGACTACTACCGCATATGAAGCACTGCGTTCTTATATCGAGACCACCAGCGAGCCCTCCGCGGCCCTGCGTGGCGCGCGCGACCACGCCGATGAGTACGGTCTGCCGGTTCCAGATGAATCAACGGGCCAGCTGCTCACCACGCTAACGGCCGCCTCCGCCGGTTCCACCGAACGCCCCCAATCCGTGGCGATCACCCCGGCCGCCAATGTGGTGGGCCTCTACCTGCTTGCTGGCATGCCCGATAATGGCATCTTGACCTGCATTGACCCCGAGGCGGAGCACCAGCGCAGCGCCAAGACCGCCTTCCGCGAGGCGGGCTATGCACCTTCACGTGGCCGCTTCCTGCCGTCTCGCCCACTCGAGGTCATGGGCCGGCTGGCTAATGATGCCTACCAGGTCATCTACGCCGACGTCGCCGCGCTCGAGCTCCCCGCCATCATCAAGGCCGCGTGGCCACTGCTGCACCAGGGCGGCACCCTGGTCTTGGCTAGTTCTTTGCTCGATGGCACGCTTGCCGACGCCTCCCGGACCGACCGCGACACCGCCGCCGCTCGCGAAGCAGACGAGTACCTGCGCGAGCTCGAGGGCGCGAACGTCACCCGCTTGCCGCTGGGGTCCGGGCTCACCCTCGTAACGAAGCTCTAAACCTTCTGGTTTTTGCCGACGACGACCACGCCGCCGTCAGAAACCTTGAAGCGCTCCTCATCGCGCTCGCGGTCCACGCCGATAATTGCGCCATCGCTGACGACGACGTTCTTATCGAGAATCGCGCGGCGCACCACCGCACCACGGCCGATGCGCACCCCTGGCAGGATGACCGATCCTTCGACCGTGGCGCCATCGGCCACGTGGACGTCAGACGCCAGCACGGAATTGCGCACCGTGCCGCCGGAGACGATGCAGCCCGGCGCCACCATCGAGGACTGCGCGATGCCATTTTGCACGAACTTCGCCGGCGGGAAATTGGAATCATCCGTGGAGTGAATCGGCCAATTCCGGTTATAGAGGTTGAAGATCGGGTGCACCGAAATCATGTCCATGTGCGCTTCATAGAAGGAATCGATGGTGCCCACGTCGCGCCAGTAGCCGTGATCGCGTTCGGTAGATCCCGGCACCTCATTGGCCATGAAGTCATAGACATGCGCCTGCCCACGCTTCACAAAGTACGGAATAATATCGCCGCCCATATCGTGGGCGGAGTCCTCGTTCTTTTCGTCCTCCAAGAGGGCGTCAATAAGCGCCTGCGCCGTAAAGACATAGTTTCCCATCGAGGCATAGCTCATATTCGGGTCATCCGGAGTGGCCGGTGGGTCCGCAGGCTTTTCCACGAACTCCGTGATGGTTCCCATGCCATCGGCTTGGATGCAACCAAAGGCCGTTGCCTCCGCGCGCGGCACACGAATGCCGGCCACCGAACAATCCAGTCCCGAGGCGATGTGTTCTTCTACCATCTGCGCCGGATCCATGCGGTAGACGTGGTCCGCGCCGAAGACAATGACGTAGTCCGGTTTTTCGTCATAGATGAGGTTGAGCGACTGCACAATGGCATCCGCCGAGCCGTTGTACCAACGCTTACCGCGGCGCTGCTGGGCAGGCACCGAAGCAATGTATTGCGGCGTCGGCCCCGCCAAATTCCACGCCTGGGAAATGTGGCGGTCCAAGGAGTGGGACTTGTACTGGGTCAACACCGCAATCTTTAGGTAACCGGCGTTGACCAAGTTGGACAGGACAAAGTCAATGAGGCGGTAGGATCCGCCAAAAGGCACGGCGGGTTTGGCGCGGTCTTCGGTCAGGGGAAAAAGGCGCTTTCCCTCGCCGCCGGCAAGGACAATGGCTAGGACATTTGGCAGGCTTCTCACGTTTTCAAACCTATCTGCAAATCCCACATTTCGCAGCAGATATATGCACTTTTCTACCCCCATCCCGTATTTCTGCACGCGGCACCAGAGATACGTATTCTGGGTGGACATGAGAGCCGGAATCTTTTCCAAAGAATACCCGCCGGAAATCTACGGCGGAGCCGGAGTTCACGTAGCTGAACTCACCCGTTTTATGCGCGATATCATCGATGTCTCCGTGCACTGCATGGGCTCCCCGCGCGAAGAAAAGGACGTTTTTGTGCACGGCGTGGACCCCGCACTCGAGGGTGCCAATGGAGCGCTCAAGACCTTGTCTACCGGGCTTCGCATGGCCGATGCCGCCTCCGATATCGACATCGCCCATTCGCACACGTGGTACACGGGCCTTGCCGGCCACCTCTCCGCCCAGCTATACGATATTCCGCACGTGGTCACCGCTCACTCCCTGGAGCCACACCGCCCATGGAAGCGTGAGCAGCTCGGCGGCGGCTACGACGTCTCCTCGTGGTCCGAGAAGAACGCCATGGAATATGCCGACGCCGTCATCGCTGTCTCTGCTGGCATGAAGGACTCCATCCTGGATGCCTACCCGCGCATCGACGCCTCCAAGGTCCACGTTGTCCTCAACGGCATCGACACCGAGCTGTGGCAACCGCGAGAGGGAGATGTGTTGGACAAGCTGGGCGTCGATAAGCAACGCCCCATCGCCGCCTTCGTTGGCCGCATTACCCGGCAAAAAGGCGTGAAGCACCTGCTGCAGGCAGTGCGGAAGTTCGACCCGGATATCCAGCTGGTGCTGTGCGCCGGCGCGCCCGATACGCCCGAAATCGCGGCGGAGACCGAGGCGCTGGTAGATGAGCTACGCACCCAGCGCGATGGCATTTTCTGGGTCAAGGACATGCTCCCGCGCAACGAGGTCCAGCAGATTTACTCCGGCGCGGATGTGTTTGTCTGCCCGTCTATCTACGAGCCGCTCGGCATCGTCAACCTAGAAGCTATGGCCTGCGGCACGGCCGTTGTTGCCTCCAACGTAGGCGGTATTCCGGAGGTTGTGGTCGATGGCGAGACCGGCGTACTGGTGCCTTACGACGCCGCCGATACCGCTGCCTTCGAAGCCGACCTCGCTGCCGCCGTCAATGACGTCGCCGCCGATAAAGAGGGCGCCGCGGAATTTGGCCGCGCCGGCCGCGAACGCGCCATTCGCGATTTCTCTTGGGCTACCATTGCCGCCCAGACCGTCGATATCTACCGCAGCTTGATTTAAGGAAGGATAGCCGTGACAACTCACCGCCCTGAACTGCATTTTGTTCCTGAAGACGGCGTCCTCGACGCCCCCGCTGGTATCCTGCGCGACGGCGATACCTGGCACCTGTTCTACCAGTACCGCCCCACCGCAGACTCCCCTGCCCGCTGGGGACACACCTACTCCGAAGAGTCTCCCTTTGACTGGTTGGACTGCGACGATGTCCTAGCCCCCGTCGGCGGCGAGCTCTCCCTGCGCGCAGGATCCGTAGCCCAAGGCCCGGAAGATATCCATCTCTACTTCACCTCCGTGACCGCCGCCGGAATCGCCGTTCACCTCGCCCGCTACGCTGACGTGGACGAGATCTGCGAGGTCTCCGATGACCCCCAGGCCCTCGACCCCAATGTCGTCCGTTTTGGCGAGGTCGTAGGCAATACCCGCAACTTCGATCACTTCCGCTCCCCCTGCGTGGTGCCCGATTGGGCCTCCGAGGACCGCGATAACGGCCACGACGGCTGGCTCATGCTCGCGCTCACCGGCCACTCCGACGCCCCGGTTCCCGTCATCCTCGAATCCACCGATGGCGTGTCTTGGCGCCTGCGCGGCAGCCTCAAGTTCGACGGCGACCCTGGCTTCCTAGAGGGAGAGGTCCCCGCTACCTCGCCCATTCCGCCGGTCGTCTCCCCGCGCCTAGTCCGACTGCGCGATGAGGTTGACGGCAATATCTACGACGTCCTCTTCGTCACCCTAGAGCGCGGCGGCCGCGACGTCTCCGGCTACCTCGTCGGCCGACTGGAGGGCACCACCTTTACCGTGGTCTCCGGCTTCCGCCGCGTAGACTTCGGCCACGATTTCTCCCGCCCACGCAGTACCAACACCACCACCGGCACGCTCACCCCGGAGCAGCGCTACGAGCGCGCCGTCATCGTCGGTCTCCTCAACGGCAACGGCCGCGGCGATGATGCCACCGCACACGCCTCCTGGGAGGCCGAAGGCTGGGCCAATGCCCTCTCCCTGCCTCGCCGGGTCACCCTCGAGGGCGGCGTCCTCTACCAAGCACCCGCCCGCGGCCTGCCCGATGCCGTCAAGCTCTCCGATTACGCCCGTTCCTGGACCGGCGTCATGGAGGTCCCTTCCGGTTCCTGCGTAACGGTCACGCTTCTCGACGGCGCCGGTGACCCCGCCGCCACCATCTGCCACTCCGGCGATAACATCAGCCTCGATCGCTCCATGAACAAGGCCTTCGACCACTGTTTCGCCGATTCCGAGCCCGCCACGGCCACGCTTGCCGAGGGCGACTCCGATACCCTCACCATCATTCAAGACGGCTCCACCGTTGAGGTATTCGTCGACGGCGGTCTCATCGCCATGGCCTCTCGCGTCTACTTCGAAGGCGGCTGCTCGGGCCTGCGAGTCGAGACCTCCGGCGATGCCGTCATCGAGCAGGACTGGCAGCGCTCCGGCTCCAAGCTTTAATCCTCTAGGCTCGCCACACCGCCCGTTACCTTGTGAGTGTCCCCGATAATGGGGATAGTCGCTGGTCCCGGTATGGCTTACCTGCCCTGTAGTTTCCATAATCCGGGGGGTGTTGCCGCC